>MEWF01000027.1:17963-19045 GCA_001773255.1 candidate division WWE3 bacterium RIFOXYC2_FULL_42_13 | reverse complement strand
CAAGGAATGTGAATGTAACGTCAGCTCCGGTTTCAGGAACTGATGTAGGATTGGCCGTTTTTGTTACCTCAATTGTTGGTGCTGCCTCATCATTGTTAGTGATCGAGCACACTATGTTCTGACCTGCAGTGGGAGTAAATGTAGTTTTTAATCCTCCATCGGTTGGGGTACCACAGCCCCAAGTGCCCTCTTCGTAATTTGCAACGTTTGATTCTTGGAGAGTATATTCAGAACCTGCAACGAGTGTTACTGAGTCAGATGTGTATGTTGTGGTGCTACCAATAGCTGTTCCTGCGTCGAAATTCAAAGATCCGCCAGAAAATATTATACCAAAATCTGCTACACCTTTCGTACCACCGTTGTCATTTTGAACATTTTTTATAACCACGAGAGTTCCCGAGGACTGCTCATTAGTAAAAGTGCACGTTGCGTTGGTTGCATTTACACCCTCGAGTACATTCGCGGTAGCAACACCTTCGGATGAGAAAGTACAATTTGTTCCAGAACCAGATTTATAAGAGTAACCACTAATTGCGGTCTCTGTAATTTGGTAACTACCTGAAGTCAACCCGATAAATGTTACTGTATCTGAATCTGCACTAGGATATTTAGGTAGAGCTTCATTGTTAGGGTTTGGTGAAAGCGAGAAACCCCAATCCTCGGGTTTCATTGAGCCCCCCTCCACAATCTTAGTAACAGTTATTGTTGCTAACTCAATAATCGCAGAAGGATTAATCGACACGTCTTTATTTGGTGTTAAAAGACTCATGTGCAAACTTGCACCCGCGTATTGGGATGCTCCGTTCCCAGCCCCCGCATCCAGAGGTGACGCAAGTTCCCCGCCCCATAACAAATACGAATCTAACGAAGAACTCTGCACATAAAAATATAATTGGGTTTCCCTTTCACCAGAAGCACAAGAGCCTTGGGCACCTACTTCGTTGACAGCAATGTCGCTAATATTAATGCCGCTAATAGGAATTTCTGTGTAAGAAATTGTGCCGCCAGGAGTAGCTGATCTGCTAGTATTATAGGGCATCAAACTAAGATAACCCTTCTTGGTTCCATCCTGGTAGTCTCTA
>MEWF01000027.1:1678-17916 GCA_001773255.1 candidate division WWE3 bacterium RIFOXYC2_FULL_42_13 | reverse complement strand
TCTTTATAATCGGAGTTTGAGCTTCCCAAACTGCCGGTAATCCAATTTCCAGAGGGTTTAGTTTCCCATTGTTCTAGTTTCACGGAACTTGGTAAGGCGGTGCTAGAACTAAACGTCACAGGGACAAATACTGTAAAATGATCTAAACCCTCAACCTTAACGTCAGATTCTTCCTTGGCCTGCCTAACCTTTTCATCTTTGACCACCTCAATCTCCTTTATGTTTACCTCTTCGTTCAGCACCTTATCTAAATCTTTCTCAATATAAGCCACCCCTGCCTCAACCCCCTCCGGCTTCGGCAAAGTCAAATCATATTCAAACTCACCATTAACCATATCCGTTGTAATATCGTAAGCAAACTCCGCATCAGTCTTAAATTCTTCAGGCAAATTCAAATCCGAAACCTTAACTTCCTGAATTCTCAAAACCGACCTGTCGTCTTCATTTTTTGGAAGACAAGAAAAAGTAACGGATACTCCTTCTTCCACAGGGAAAATATATTTAACCCCCAGCTTCACCGGTTCTTTAGTTTCTGAGTAGCCTTTTTCAGAATCTACAGTCCACTCGTCGTTCGAGCTGTTCACAATCTCCACACCATCCGCCAAACATTCTTTTCCGTTCTCGAAAACAGGTCCTTCAATCTGCTCGACCAATGGATCAATAATATCCGTAGTATCAGTAATAATTTCGGTTGTCGGGGCTGAATCTACCAAAATAGGTTCGACCGGTGCTATATCTTCCGGAGAAGATTCGGCTATACCTTCCGGTCTATAGTCGCTTACACCGTCCGGTAGGATGTCTCCCTGTTGAGTTTCGTCGATTGGGGTTTCAGTAGGCGTGGCAGCCTGGTCTTCTGTTGAGGTTCCTAACACTTCTTCCGTTGCTGCAGGTTCGTCAGATGGAACTTCGTCTGTTACTACCTCTTCGGTAGCAGATGTTTCCTCACCTGAGGTCACTTCCGCCGCAGCCGCTTCTTCACTTGGCTCCTCACTCGGCGCACTTTCCTCCACAGCTGCACCCACCTCTTGTGCGTATGCAGTGTACTGAAGAGAAACCAGAAATGGGCTGGAAGTATTTACAAGAAGCGACAGAATACCCACGTATGAATAAAGCGTTCTTAACGTAGCCTGTTTTATTCTTAAATGCATTTTTAGCTTCATAAATTTGTACGGTGCTTTGGCGGTGAACATAAAAGTACACGCACCAATAAAAAAACCGACCTCAACAGAGAGACCGGTTTCGCTACTTGCTCCGCACGTTACAAGCGACCAAATTACGCAACGTGTTTCTTTGCATTCTCGAAATAATTAAATTAAATTTTCAAATCCCGTTTCATACTATCGACAAAACCTTAAGCAAAGATGAAAACAGCAAAAAATACAAAAAAAGCACACCCCAGGTGCGCGTTTATTGAGTTATTATTTTGCTACAATTATCTTTGCTTTTGAAGGCCATCTTTGCCTTAACGGGCAGACAACCCACCCTTACGGGGAAACTTCTATTAACCTTTTACTTTAAAAGGGTCTATCTGTCAAACAAAAATATAGCCAATTATTATGGGACAGTTTGAGTCCGGCTCAATCCCCAAGTACCGTTATGAGAAACCTTGTAACAACGCTATTTCTTAACGTTTACCCGCCCGCCTATAAAGTAGGCTATGTAGACCTCTTTGTCTCCTTTATAGATTTTTTCGGTTTGGAAAAATTCCCCGATGTTTCCGGCGCATGAATTCTTATATGTAAGATCTCCTTCAGAATAACTTTCGGGACCTCTATGAACACAGGCTCCCGTAGGTCCGGCTTTAAGTGCTTTTCTTAAAAAATCGTAAATATCTGAAAAGTTTATTCCCTCAACGACCTTTCCCCAGTAAACGCATCTGAAAACGTCTTTGTCTCTGTACCAAAGTGTTTCGTTTCCGGAGTAAGGTTCTCCACCGTAAAATTCGTCTTCGTACTTCCACTCCCCGTCCTGTCTTGTTAAGACCTTGCCGTTTTTACCGTTATCTTCGTACTTAACATTGGTATCCGCATACCCCATCTCGTTAAATTTTCTTAATATACTTTGAATTTCCTCTAAAGATTCCATAACTAATAAGAAGGGAACATCTTTCCCGAGTTGTTCTCCTCGATATACCTTTCGGGGTCGAAATTTATACCAAACACCTTGTTCAGGATAGCCTTAGCGATATATGCGTTCCCTAATTGGTTGGGATGAACATAATCTATATCTCCCGGCTTTATGCCAACTGCATCGTTACCTCCGGATTCAAATGTATAAAATTTCCCTAAATCCAAATCTCTAAACTCTTCAAACATGTCTATGTGTAAGGTGCTTCCAACGGGAAAAATATTTTTAACTTCGTCTGTGTAGCTTTTATAAAAGTCGTTGTGTGTTTTATTGTCTGCAGGAATGTCGGTGCAATAAATCACGGCACCGACTTTGGACGAAATCCTATCCAAAACTTTTTTCAGGTTAGCCCCATGCCCCTCTACAGAAATCCCCAAATCCATGTCGTTTATGGTTCCCATTACAATAACCATATCGGGATTGTAAGCGAAAACAGAGGAGTCCAGTAACTTCAGCCAATCTCCGGTCGTGGAACCGTCAAAACCGGAATTTATGCATCTAATTCCCCAGGAGGATATTTTCCAATCTTCCAGTTTGGCCGACAATTCTTCCTTTAATACATACTCAACAATTTCCCGCCAGTTAGGGTGCACCCATTCGGCGGATGTTATTGAATCTCCAAGAAAAACTATCTTGTATGAACCTTTATTTTTTAGTGAATTAGTAACCTCTTCCGTAGACATACCTTGACTCCTACCCAGCGCTACCTTGCTGATCGTGACTAGCAGTGATAGTTAAAAACACGTTGAATGGCTAAACTGAGTACAGTTTAGCCATTTGATGTCCTTTTGTCAAAAGCTGGAACCTCCGGGGTGATTTTGACACAAACCAGGTTGACATTTCCCGGGATTCCTGGTATAAAGTACGGGTACCGGGATTCCCGGAATATCTCGAGAAGATTTAAGGCTTTAAATATGAAAATATACTTACCAAACAGCGCTTTTTTAGGAAATATAGATCCTTTCCTGAGAGCTTTTGATACCACCAATCCGGAACGATTAGAAATTACTGCAAACAAGAAGTGGATTTCGCTGCATCCTGTTGCATTATCGCTGGTAGCGGCACTAGGCCTGACCGTAGACCCACCTAATATTTATTGTGAACAACTTGAAGCAACATCAAGACATTACCTGGAAAGAATGGGGTTGTTCAAACTCCTAAAAATAACTACAGATATACATATAAAGGAACACGAACCTGCAGGAAGATTTATACCATTAACACAAATTCACAGCACACAAGATTTGACTAAATTTATTCAGGATATGGTTCCCTTACTACACCTGGATCCAATACAAGCAGAACCTATAAAGTACATAATAAGCGAATTAGGCGCAAATGTTTTTGAACACGCTGACTCGAAAATAGGAGCTCTCTTTTGTGCGCAGTATTATCAGAAAACTAACACTATCCGGCTCGGTATTGTGGATACAGGGGTAGGTATACAAAATACTATTAGTGTTTCCCACAAGGCAGACTCTGACCTGGAGGCGATCGGTCTAGCTCTTACTCCGGGTATAACAGGAACCACCAGAAATTTAGGAGGTACAGATTACAATGCCGGTGCCGGACTGTTTTTTATCAAATCAATCGCTAAAGTAAACAGAAACTTCTTTATGATTTACAGCGGTAACGCAATGTACAAGCTTTTAAGGACAAAACGTACAAAGCGAGTGATTCTGTCGGCCGACCCGTTTAAAGACAATCACTCCGGTGGAGAAGATTTTCCTTATTGGCAGGGTACTGCTGTGGGTATAGATATAAGTCTTGATTCAACGGAAGAATTTTCAAACCTATTAGAACTTATTAGAAAAACGATTTCGGAAGCCATAAAAACGAGAAAAAAAGAAATTTATAAAAGAGCTATATTTATATGAAAGAGATAAAACTTTTTTCCCTCACCACAAATTTTGCTGAAAACAAAGACTTAGCGAGAGATTTGAGAATTAATGAAATAGCCCCCGCTTTGAAAAACGGAAAAGACGTAATCTTGGATTTTGAGGGTGTTCAGGCGGTAACCCAATCTTTTATACATGCTCTTCTGAGTGGTATATTTCGGGAACAGGGTACTGTCGTGTTGGATAAAATCAAATTTAAGAATTGTAATGAAAATGTGAAGAAGATAATTGAAATTGTCGTAGATTACATGCAAGAATCTATTTCGTAGTCTGAAATACTTCTGATACAGAAGAATGCGTTCTAAACCCTCCCCAGCTTCCGTGCCAACTCCTCCGCTTCCGTAACCATAGAGTCAAGCTCTTCCAGACCCTTCATCCAAAACCCTTTGTCGGCAATATCAATTCCCAACTCATAAAAGGACTCGCGGGGTGACACCGAAGTACCCATGCTCAAAAATTTCTTCACTTTTTGGACAAAACCCAAATCGTCCCCCACCATATTTTTTAAAGATTTCGAGATCATTACTCCCGAAGCGTAAGAGTAAACATAAAAGTAACTGCGGATGTGACTCCAATAGACCCACCAATTTTCGGCTCCCGGCGACATCTCAACTGCCTCTCCCATGTACGCTCCCATATGCTGTAAAAATAATTCTCCAATTCTTTTTAAAGGTAAAAACCCCTCACTCCTATATATAGTGTGCAAATCTTTTTCGAAGTTGTAGCAGGCTACCTGTCTCTGAATGGAAGAAATATCCCCGTTTAATCTTTCCATCAAGATTTCCAAACGTCTGGCCTCGTCAACACCGTTTTCAATTTCATCCAGAACAAAGTCTTCCATGAAGGTGCTGGCGACCTCGGCGGTACAAGTGTAAGTCCCGCAGTTTAAAGCGTTTTGTTCTCTTTTCATCAACTCAAAGTTGATCGCGTGCCCCATTTCGTGGGCTAAAGTAGTAACGTCGTTCAACCTGCCCGTGTGGTTAAGCATGACAAATACAGGAAGTTCCTTTTCCATGTGGACGCAAAAAGCTCCCGAGTCTTTTCCTTTTTTAGGAAAGACATCTATCTTTCCTTCCTTCAAAAAATCTTCCAAAATACTGCCGAACTCCGAGTCAAGCCGGGTAAAAACCTTGGAAACCAATTCCGCGGTCTTGTCGAATTCATACTTTTCGTCCGTAGAGCCATAATCAACATTTCTCTCATGATATTGGAGTTTTTCCACTCCCAGCAATTTTGCCTTTAATTTATAAAATCTTTGTGAAATATCGAACCTCGAAGTTACGGCATCTATCAAACTGTCCACTACCTCTGTATCTATATCGTCGGCAAAATGTCTTGACGCGTCGGGGCGGCTGAACCCTCTCAACTCGTCGGATACTTTTTTATTATGTAAAACGGAGTTAAGTTCATATTCAGCGGCCGAAGCGTGTTTGGCAAAAATATCATTCAAAGCAACGGCAGCCGAATCCCTGACTTTTTTATTTATACTATTTATAGTGTCCAGGATCTGCGAGAAATTTGCTTCTTTTTCCTCACCTTTTTCATTCAATATTTTTCTTTCTTCTCTGGATAGAAAATCAGAGATCATATCCACCCAGTTACCTTGGGCTGTCTTAGCTGTAAGATTCAAAATTTTCTCTTCGGGCTCGGTCAATAGATATTTTGCGGAGTCGAACAGCCTTTGTAATAGGTGTTTATATTTGAACAGCCCCCGGTAGTTTAAAAATAATGCCTGCTTTTCGGCAGGTATCCTCGATATTCCCTGTGTAAAGAACTCAAGCTCATTTTCTATTAAAGTCCCCAGGTCATCGATTTTGCTTAATTCCGCCTTTATTTCGCTGTTTTGCTGGTCCAGCTGGTACTTCAACCAGTAGTAATAACCGGGCTTTCCGGAAACACCTATAGTAGCGGCGATGCTTTCATATTCATCCAACGCCTGTTTCATTGTTTCCGGATCTTCCAAATATTCGCTTTTAGCCTTCCACTTAGCCGAAAAATCAAAATTACGTCTTTTTATCTCTTCAAGCTCCGCGGATAAAGCCTTTTTGTCGGCGTCACGGTATAAAAGACCGAAATTCCACTCTTTTTTCATCTCAGGAACGTCTGCCATATTAATGCATTATAACACCCACAATTTGTTGAGGTGGCAACGTAACCTAGAGTTCAAGTCATTTGACACCCCTGTTTATTTGTGTTAAATATATACCGTTCGGAGAACTTCTCCCCCTCAAGTTACATGATGGGGAAATTTTTTTTAAGGTATTCACTACAAAAGTGAAATAAAAACATATGGAAAAAAAAGACGTGATTTATGTTACAAAAGAAGGCTTGGCAAAACTAAAGGCTGAATTAGCCGAGTTGAATGATGTCAAAAGACCGGAGGTCGCCCGAAGGATAAAGGAAGCCCGTGAAATGGGAGACATCTCCGAAAACTCAGAATACGACGCAGCCAAGCAGGAACAATCATACATAGAAGGTAGAATTTCCGAACTTGAAGAATTTCTTAAAAACGCCGAAATATCAAAAGACAACGGTAAAAGGGACATCATTGGTGTGGGTGCAATGGTTAAGATCCGCGTAGACAGCCAGGAAATAGAATATCATATAGTAGGAGCTCCCGAAGCAAATCCTCTCGAAAAGAAAATATCCCATGAATCCCCTCTAGGTGCCGCGTTGGTCGGAAAAAAAGTCGGGGACAAAATCGAAGTAGATGCTCCTGTGGGAAAGCTTACCTACACTATTCTTAAGATTGATTATTAAAGCCGTTTCTGATTGAATAAGTTAATGGCAACCTTATCAGAACTCAGACAAGTCAGAATAGAAAAATCGGAAAAACTCAAAAGTCTCGGCGTAGATCCGTATCCTCCAACTTCGTACAAATCACATTCGAATAATGTTTTTCACGAAGCGTTCGAGAAACTCGAAGGTAAAGAAGTAGTTGCGTCGGGAAGAATTATATCCATCAGAAAACACGGAAAACTTGCTTTTATCGACCTCAAGGATGCCACCGGAAAAATACAACTATATATAAAGGAGGACGCCCTTCTTAAGCCCGACCACCGAAACAGCGAAGTAGGATTTGAGGAGCTCAACCTGCTCGACTCAGGCGATTTTGCCGAAGGTAAAGGCATCCTGACCAAGACACAAAGAGGCGAAGTATCCGTGGAAGTTACTTCAATAAGGATTCTCACAAAATCTCTCAGGCCCCTTCCTGACATGTGGGATGGGTTGAAGGACAAAGAGACCAGGCTGCGAAGACGCTACATAGATACAAATTTAAACCCCGATGTTTACCAAAGATTCATAAGAAGATCGAAATTTTGGGAAGCCCACCGCGATTTTTTCAAAAAGCACGGATTTATGGAAATGAACATTCCCGTTTTAGAAATGACACCGGGCGGTGCAGACGCTAACCCGTTTGTCACCCACATGGATGTTCTCGACCAGGATTTTTATTTAAGGATCTCTCAGGAGTTGTATCTTAAACGTTTAATAGGCGGAGGCTATGAAAAAGTTTATGAGATAGGCCCACGTTTCAGAAACGAAGGGATCTCCGACGAACACTTACCCGAACACATCGCCATGGAATTTTACTGGGCTTACGCCGACTGGCATGACGGCATGAAGTTTATCAAAGATCTTTTCCGTTATGTAGCCGAAGCGGTGTACGGAACTCAAAAATTTGAAATAAAAGGGTTTAACGTGGACTTCGGAAGCGAGTGGGAAATTATCGATTATTCTGAAATATTTAAGAAAAAGTTCGGACTCGATATCTTTAATTCCGACTTCAAAGACGTCAAAAAGATCCTAGAAAAAGAACATATTAAAACAGACAAGAACATGAACTTTCAGCGAGGTGTCGACAGTCTTTGGAAAAACATCAGAAAAGACATTCAGGGACCGGCTTTTGTTGTAAATGAGCCAAAATTCCTGTCTCCGTTGGCAAAGGCCGACCCGTCTAACCCGGAATATGCAATGAGATTCCATCCGATCGTGGCCGGAGGTGAGTTGGGCAACGGTTTTTCGGAATTGAATGACCCCGTCGACCAATATGAACGATTCAAAGAACAACAGTCCCTGAGAGACAGCGGCGACACCGAAGCCCAGTTTTTAGACATAGATTTTGTGGAAATGCTTGAATACGGAATGCCCCCTACATTAGGTTACGGACATTCGGAAAGAGTTTTCTGGTTTTTAGAAAATGTTCCCGCGAGAGAAGGTGTACCTTTCCCCCAACTCAGACACGAACTGGATTCGGTTACAAAAAATATATACGGACTCGAGTAATTCATATGGACAAAAAATTATTAAACAAAGACGCCGCACTTGAACTTCTCCACGAAAAAATGAAAAATCAGAATTTGAGAAGGCATTGTTATGCTGTGGGAAAGGTGTTGGCTGATTTTTACGACTACTACTCTTCTCCCGGGGGCCTTACCAAAGAACAGTGGGAAATCGCGGGAATTCTCCATGACGCGGACTGGGAAATAACAAAAGATAACCCCGGAAGACATACAATAGAACTTTTGGAGTGGCTCGAAAATTACGAAGTTCCCACCGAGCTTTTGGAGGTTTTCCGGTCTCACAATTCCAAAACGACACAGCTGCGCACACCCGAAACCCGCCTGGAATGGACTTTAGAGTGCTGCGACGAGCTTACCGGCTTTATCGTAGCGGTGGCTCTGGTTATGCCCGAGAAAAAGCTGGAACAAGTGACTGTCGATTCCGTATTAAAAAAATTCAGGCAAAAAGAATTCGCCAGACAAGTCGACCGTGAACAAATTTCACAATGTGAAGAGAAGCTCGGGATAAGTTTGAATGATTTTGTTTCACTTACACTCGAGGCAATGAAAAAAAATTCCGAACTGCTAAGCCTTTAAAATTTTCCTAACAAACAAAAAAGAAAGTGGCCCCGTTTCGTGAAGCCACTTTCGAAAAGAATTTTCGTTAATTGAGGGCAGTTTCTCCCTCCTTAGAAAATTACTTCCTACTGGAAGACTATTACTTCCTCTTGGAAGCTTTCTTCGCTTTTCTCTTAACGGTTTTCTTTGCTTTCTTTACTACTTTCTTTACTGCTTTTCTCGCTTTTTTCTTTACTGGCATCAAAGATCACCTCCTAAAAAATGAGAACACACTTCAGAGTGTGTTCTAAAGAAATTAATTATTGGACAGAAATAAATTTATTTCTATTCATTACACTTTAATTACATATTTATTTGGGGTGTTTGTCAACATTTCGCATTTCACATTTCCAATGACAATTCATGAAGTGATATCATTTACTTATCATGGAAAAAATAAACACGCCCGAGTTTGAAAATCTTAGCATCCAACAAAAAGAAGAAATAGTTCTTCACCATAAAAGAAAATTTATTAAAAAGGTCGCCGTTGCTGTGGTAGCGCTCTCCGTGCTTATAGCTCTGACAGTGTTTGGCTTAAAATTACGCAAGGAATTAATACAGGACAGGGTACGCTTCGTCACAAACCCTCCTGCGGAAGCACCGGTCATAATTACGCCCGAGAAAAATCCGGAGAAAGAAAAAGAATACTCGAATACAACTTTGCAAATTTCTTTCAGGTATCCTATTGAAACAAAACTCACAGAAACTTTCGACACGGGGAAAGGTGAAGGAAAAGTTGAGGTACTTTATTCGAAAGACAACGGCCCTGAATTTCTGGAAGGTTACAAAGTAACCGTTACCGTGTTCTCGACAAAGATCAGAGATCTAAATCAATTTGCGTCAACCCGACTTGAAGCAATGAAACTCAACTGTCCGGAAACCGCCACTTACTCAGGTATAAAAGAAGGAAAGATGGGAGAATACGACTCTCTTAATTACCAGATCGATTATTGCAACGGTTACTACAGAAACTACTACATAAGCTTCGGAGAAAAATTCTTTGAGATCTCCAGATTCTACAAAGGAGATGTGGGCTTTAGACAGCAATACGAAATAGCTTCGGAAGAAATTATTAAAACGATCATTCTTCTACCGCAAAGGTTTGAGGTTTCGGAATTCCTCAAAGCGGTGTCGGATAAAGAAAGCGGTGTATCGTTCGAGTACCCGTCCCACCTTGTAAACAACTGCTCGGTGCCTATGCCGACAGATACCCAATACCGTGTGATCCTTTCCATGTGCGAGGAAACACAAAAAGAAGCCGGGGTCGTACTCGCGGTAACGCCGTTAGATAGAGGCGCAACATTTGAAAGCTTTCTGCAAACCGAGATCAATAAAATGTCCGACGATTTCTTCGCCGCTAAAGGTTACCCTCCTAACGGAAACGAAGAAAGATATATGTTTAACGGAGAGGCAGCCGTGAAAGTCACAGGCTACAGCTGGAAGGATGCCGATTACATATTCGTGAACACAGAAGGAGCCCGCGGACCTCAGATGGTACTGGTGGGAATAAAAGAAGGTAGTGCGGATTTTGAAACAACCATCAGTAACATACTCAATTCCATCAAGTTCAGACAGTGAAATTAAAAAACTACGACAAAAATCAATCGAACTCCTATTGTCTTGGTGTCTACCCTACTATCGAACTGTTCAAGTACAAACCTGAAAGCATCATTGAGATCTTCGTCAACCCGAAAGGACAAAACAATCTTGGAGTTAAAGAGATTATTAAACTCGCCAATAAAAATAATGTGAGAGTCGAAGAAGGACAGAAAGTTTTATTAAGACTTTCCGGAAAAGAAAATGTTTATGCCGGTGCCCGTTTTTCCAAATATTTCTCGCCTTTGTCGGATAATAAACCCCACGTCGTTCTGGTAAATCCTGAGAATATGGGAAATTTAGGAACAATAATCAGGACGATGCATGCATTCGGGTATAAAAACCTTGCCTTAATACGTCCCGCCGTAGACATATTTGATCCGAAAGTAATCAGGGCATCGATGGGAAGTGTGTTCACAATAAACTTCGAATATTTCGATAAACTTGCCGATTATGTGTCAAAGTACGAGAGGAAGCTTTATCTGTTCACCCCGAAGAGCGCGGTTACTTTGGAGGAGTTGATTCAAAAAAATACGGTGGCTGTCAAAAAAAGCTCTTTCGTCTTCGGGAGCGAGTCCTCCGGATTCTCGGCAAAAGAACTACAGCTGGGGGAGAACATTAAAATAAACTTCTCTTCCGAAATAGACTCGCTAAACCTGAGCATAGCGACGGGTATTGTCCTGCACAGCTTTAAACTTATCTAGACTCCCTGCAAGCAGATTACATGCTAAAATTCCGTTTATGAATATTGAAGAAAAAGTGGATCGGCTCCGGGAACGCCTGACCGAACAACGCAAAAAACTGGAAGAAGCTTCGTTTGAAAAAGGTCTGGCCGCCGAGGAAAACAAAGATCTGAGAGAGAACTTTGCCTACGATTATTGGGTCTCGCAAGAAGAACTTATTACGGCCAGAATTTTCGCTACGCTAAAAGAGATAGAACACCTCACCAGGAAACCCGAGAAGAAAATCGTTAAGAAAAGTCGATCCACTCCTGTAGAACGCGTTAGGGATATTCCTAAAAAGAAGTGGCTGTGATTTTCGTTGAACAAGCCCGATGCCTTGACACAGAATTACCCTCGTATGAAGATTAACTCATGGTAAATAAAATTATTGATTGGATAAAAAAGAACAAGCTTCTCACTTTTGTTGTACTTGTTGCAGTATGGCTGTTAATTAATTCCATTCCGAGAACTTTGCTTAAAGGAAGTTCAATAAGTGTATCAGATCAAAGTTACGCCGTAGGTTCTTATGGAGGGGCACCGATGATGGGAATAAATGATACACCATACATGTACCGTGAAGCCGCTCCACAACCCGGCATTGTAAACAGAAAAGTGGCTATCGATTCGAACTTTTCTCTGCTCGTAAAAGATGTAACCGGAACAGTTGAGATGATAAAAGAAAGAACCCTTCTCATGGCGGGCTACATGGTAAACACGAACATTAACAGAACAGAATTTGGAGAAAACGCCGTGCTTCAAATTAGAGTTCCTTCGGAAAAAATCGAGGAGATGTCAAAGTATCTCAGAAGTGTTGCAGTTAAAGTTGTCTCCGAAAACGTAGACGGACGTGACGTCACCGACCAATACATAGACATTGAAAGACGTCTGAGCGATCTGGAAGCACAAAGGGCACGTATGTTGGCGATACTGGACAAGGCCACAACGGTAAACGAAATGTTAACCGTTCAACAAGCATTGGACCAGATTCAGGACCAAATAGATTCTTACAAAGGACAGTTGTTGTACATGGACGGGACGACCAAAACAAGCAAGCTCACTATCTACGTCTCAACCGACGAACTTGGTTTGCCTTACACGCCCGCGCAATCGTGGAGGCCTGAAGTGATATTTAAACAGGCAGTCAGATCTATGCTGGGAACATTGCAGGATGCCGGTTCGTTCGTAATATGGTTTGCGGTATATTTGCCAATAATTTTAGGGGCGGTTGGTGTATTACTTATTATTAAAAGGGTTTTCCGCAAACGACCCCCCGTTACCCAATAAAATGGCAGGAAATACCGAAACAGTACAACCGGTCGAAACAAAAGAGAGTTATTTTGATACCCATCAAAATCCGTTGGCATTGCAGGAATTAAGAAATGCGTATAAAGAACTCGCTGAAGAAACAAAAAGTAAGGAAGTTTCCGACGGTGAGATAGTTACGAGAGCAACCGAAAACAAACTCAGAACTCTTTACCCGGAAGGTTACCCTTCGGACTTGTTCGACAAGGAAGTGGCTAGAATGAGAACCCAGCTCGAAATTGCACACAGAAACCGGGAAGAAAAGAAGCGGATAGGAGAAGAGGAAACCGATTCACCTACCCCACCCGCACCTCAGACAGGATATATACCCAAAAGACCAGTTACCAACTGGATGCAGGAGTGGGAAAATAGCCGTACTTGAGGTCTAGTTAGGTGCAAAACATTTTTATCCGGTTTCATGGTTTCCAGTCAACAGCTTCGTATATTGACTCACCAACAAAAAAGTATCCTGACTCGTTCAGATGAAGGAAATCACCTCCATGGTAGATAGGAAGTAACGAATCCTCCATACCCGGATTCTCAAGGGCTTTATATATGTCTACTTTAAAATCTATATTCTGAGCCGAATTGACTATCCACATGTTAATCTCATCTACTGTATTCTGTATTTCCTGTGTCCATGTTGGCGATAATTTTGATGGCGGAATATTTACAGATACAACTTTAATCCCCTCGTTGTGGAGGGCGGTATAAATTGCCTGCAAATTACTTTCAGTTTCACCGGGTGGTACATTTTGGTAAACATCGTTGGTGCCACCCCAAACTATCACATACCTAGCGTTATGTGGCGCCAGGATATCTCTATCCAACCTTGCGAACATTTGCGCTGTAGTGTTTCTGCCAACGCCACGATTACGTATCTCCCATGCAGGCCCGAGCATGGAGCTTAATTTGTCCACCATGTTACTGCCGCTTGATCCAAAACCCACGGTTAAACTATCTCCCAAAATATAAACTTGGGTTGGTATAAAGTCGTTAGCCAAGCCACCAACATCTGCACCAGCGTATTCATTTATAGTTTTCTGCGCGCAACATAGAGCACTTTTACTGGCAAAGAAAATGTTAGAAATCAACAATACTAATATCAATAGATATAAATAGTTGCGTGTTAATAGAGTTTTTATCAATATATCTACGTCTCATATTTTGAACATGCGTTCAAAAAAGGGACTACCCTTGTAGTATTCCGCGGCGAAGCGTAAAACCCGAGAGGGTAGCCCCTTTTTGGGTTTTACGCACCACTCATCCAAAAGTGGATTTAATTTTTCGCCGCGGAATAAATTGTAAGTATATTATACGATATAAAAATTAAAATACCCCAAGAGAGGGAAGTAAATATCGAAACTTCTAGGATGGTGACCCCACGGGGAATTTTGACTTCGTAAAAGCAATTCCACTCGCTTCGCTCGCAGAATTGTCGAACCCTACAAAGTAATGTTTCTTCACTTCCCATGAGACACAAAAAAGCGGTTACCACAAAGTGATACCCGCTTTTCTGGTGACCCCACGGGGAATCGAACCCCGATTTACGGAATGAGAATCCGTCGTCCTAACCGTTAGACGATGGGGCCAGGCCTGCAACAATTGCCTGCTCGGCTACAAGGCGCATAAATCTTTCAAATTCTACCAATAAAACCGTCTTTTACCAACCCGCTCCGGCAACCGGAAACCTATAATCGTGTATAATAAGTTTACAAAATGCCCGGAGATTTTAAAAAGTTGATACCTATACTTGTAGTTTTAATATTTGCCTTTGCCGGAAGTTACGCCGGTTTCACACATTACAATCCCAAAATCCAAAACGGAGATGTGAAAGGTGTGGCAATATCACAGGAATCAGAACTTCCGATGCCGATAAGTTCGGAGAGAATTTCCACAAGCATAACTCTTAATTCGACCCAAACAACTTTTCAGACAAAAAAATCTCCCGAGGAAGTGATGACATTTTATCAAAACGTTTTCAGTGAAAAAAACTGGACTCCGGAATCGGATAAAAGAAAGAACGGTATTTATGTAACAACCTACAATGACCAAGATCTTCTGGCCACTGTAACGATTACGCGACAGCCTGATGATGAGTACACTATTGTTAGTCTGAAAATGTCGAAACGTTAAAACATTAAACGAGGTAACAAAAACCTTTAATTAAACTTAATTTCAAGTTTTTTACCTATTGAGCGTGCTATACGTTCTAACATTTTAATCGAAGGGCTTACCGACATATTCTCAATTCTCGAAATCACTGCTTGAGTTGTACCCGCTCTTCTTGCAAGTTCTCTTTGCGACACATTTCCTTTTAGCCTAGATTCAATCAGAGCCTTTGTTACTTGGGATGCCGCCTCACTATTATCCCATTCTTTCTTAAACAAAGGATCTTTCATCTGTATTTTAAAATAATCATTAAGAGTAATCGCTTTCATAAGCTAAAGAGATGATATCTTATAAGATATAAGAGGTCAAGACTAGATTAGAAGCTACTCTTTCGTCCCCACCAAATACACCGCGCGCCACGGCTGATATCTACCCGCAAAATTATCCACGAACAATTCTTCTCCATCCCTGGTAACCGTTCTGGAATAGGTTACCTTCGCGCCCCATGCGGGGAAATCAACTTGTTTCGTAACACCCTTGGCCAACGTCGGGTCGTCCTGGTATAACGCAGGAGGGGGAGGAGTCTGACCGGTTACCACAGGTTCGGTGATTTCCACTTTTCTGCCATCGGAGGTTCCGAAAATCTGAAATTTTAAAGTATAGTTTGCGGGGTCAACTTCAGATTGCACTAAAACGTAATGCTCGGTGTCGTTTTTAAATCTGAAATCCCATGAGGGTTGGTATATTGCGGCGTCAAATCCCACCGGTTGATCCTGCTCATAATAACTGACCCTATAAGCGTGAGGGTATCTCATGACAATAGGTAATCCGGAATTCAAAACTGCCCTAAACAGGGTGGTTGAAGTCTGACAAACCCCGCCTCCCGAGCCTAAAACTGTTCTACCATCTTTAATAATATAGGCCACGTCATATCCGGTTGCCGCGCTGATGTCGCCGATAGAGTTATTCATCGAATAGGTAGCCCCCGGTGCGACCAATACTCCGCTCGTCCTCTCCGCGGCTAAAGACAGGTTGTGAATACGACCTGTCGCCGATCCCTTGTAAGTAGAAGACCCCTCGCCCAGTAGTTCGAGGATTCCGTATTTCTCTTTGTCCGGCGGACCTGAAACCGAGATCTTAGAAATTTCTACCATTTTTTTTGAGTTGAAATAGGCATCCCGAAAAGTGGCGATAAAATTTCCCTTATCCAGCTCACTGCCCTCTTTAATTATTTTAAAACCGGTCACCTTCTTGCCTTCCATGCTTGTAACTTGACCGCGGGGCAACTGATTTACCTCCTGCTCAAGTTCTTCCACGAACGCTTCCAACCGGGGTTCCGACAGTTCGAGTTCGACATTATTCTTTTCTTTGTCGCGCTGAAAAATTAAGTATCCCAGAAGCTGTTCCGATGTTAATTTCCATGTCTTATCCCCGTCTTTAACCGTGATCTCGTTGTTTATTATTTTTTCCGTCTGAGGTAGTAAAGCCTCAACCTCCGCGGCAGTTATCCTGGGAACTATTTTTTTGCCGGGAAGTTCTTTATCGCCAAAATCCAAAGTGTCAAAGGCTTTCACGACAGT
>MEWF01000027.1:443-1655 GCA_001773255.1 candidate division WWE3 bacterium RIFOXYC2_FULL_42_13 | reverse complement strand
CTTTTTTACCTTCACTTTCGGGGGTTACAACCAACTTTCCTTTTTCCATTTTTACTCCGGCATTTTGGGCAATAACATTAAACAAGCTTTTCGCCTCGGAAAGTACACTAATTAACTTTTCATCACTGTGATCGTGGTATGCAGGAATATTCAGATTTTTCACCAAACCCGCCAGTTTATCTTTTGTATCACGGAGAACGTTTCCCGTTCGTCCTATTTCAAAGGCGCGTAAAACAGTTCCTTCCCAATCGTATGTGAGATCGATATCCTCGGCAGTAACCGCATATTCTTTTCCATCATATTTGAGCACCACCTTCTTATCCAAAGTTTTTTCGCGGGCTTCTAACGCATTTCGGGCTTGAACCAAATTCTTCCCGCCCAAAGACACGTCTCCAACCGTGACACCAGGAACAATTCTTTTTGCGTAATAAACATGATAGAGGGTCGCCAGAAGCAACAGAAAATACACTAAGAAAAGGAGCTTCTTGGACACGTTCGAGAAAGCCAGATTTTTAATTCTTTGCAGGAGTGTTGGCATTTGCAGGTGAGTTAAATCCATTCAACAATGTGAACTTGGATTTTCCGATTAAAAATTTCTCGGGAGCCTCACACATATCCGTGGTTTGATCGGCGGTCCCGAACAGTCTGCTCGAGCCTGTCTTACTAAAGGCAATTACTTCGGTGCGAACACCCTGGCTTCTTGCGTATTCCAAAAGGTCGGTGTAATCTCCGTCGCCTGAAACCAAAACCATCGCGTCAATTTTAGGAATTAATCTGACGGCGTCCATACAAAGACCGACGTCCCAATCACCCTTTTTAGAGCCCCCGTAGAATATCTGGAGTTCTTTTTCCCTTACTTCGTAACCTATTTTGTGGAGAGCTTCAAAAAATTCTCTCTCGGCACCGACGTCTGCTCTGATGACATAGGTAAAAGCACGGACCAATCTTCTGGGTCCGACACCTACACTTAAAACCTTACTAAAGTCGACTTTTGCCCCATACAGATTCTTGGCCGAATAGTACATATTCTGAACATCTACAAAAACGGCTACCCTTTGTTCCTTATGCTGCGTGCTTATCATGCGTTGATTTTATCTCATTGCGGTCAATACGACAACGAAGAGATTTCGGATGTTATTAGAAGGGGCGGTTCGGGTATTGTTGGGTGGGCCTGGTTATGGCGTGCCGGACGGGCTTATGTTTCAATAATGG
>MEWF01000027.1:0-389 GCA_001773255.1 candidate division WWE3 bacterium RIFOXYC2_FULL_42_13 | reverse complement strand
GGATCGTCTAATGGTAGGACTTTGCACTCTGGATGCAAAAATTGGGGTTCGAATCCCTGTCCCCCAGCCAGTGATTTGGCAAGCAGCCCGCAGGGTTGGTTGACAAATTACTTGTTGAAGGCGAAAGGATTCGAATGGCGCAGGCACGACGGTGCCGAGCCGGGGTCGAGCAAAAATTCAGCAGAATTTTATACATAGCCAAACCCCTGTCCCCCATCCGCTAAAAAGAAGAAAACCGCCAAGAAGTAGAGTTTTCAGCATCTTTCCGCGCGCGGACAAAAACCTTCTTGATTTTTATGGCTTCAAAAATCCAGGTTACTACTTTGTGCGGGAAACCAAAGAGGTGGCGTGACACAGGGATTAGGAAAATTAAAACACACAGGTGTACC
>MEWF01000026.1:28287-29093 GCA_001773255.1 candidate division WWE3 bacterium RIFOXYC2_FULL_42_13 | reverse complement strand
GGCGGAGACGCAACTATCCAGGACAGTTTACTCCAACTGAATGCGGAAAGAGCCAAGATAATAGCATTTATAAAAGCCAGTGAAAGTCAATTCAGTATATTAGGATGGGCGTCGAAACTCCTTGCAGGCTATACGTCTACACTGCTGGATGAGGACAACGGCGATGAAACAGAGGGAACAGGAAGTTCAGCTCCCGTCGGAGGAACTGAAGGAATAGGAGATACTGCTCCGTCCTCTACAGATACGACCGGAACAGGGAATACTGAACCGGGATCCGGTGAAACCGAAACACCGGAGTCTGCGCCCGGCGACCAAATAACGACGGAATAAAAGAAATTATTTGAACAGACCGCTGAAATCCTGTTTTGCGCGTATTATGTGTATCGGAACTCCTTCCCGTTTTATTTCCGACACCACGGGGAAGGTGGTTTGGTATGTGACGTCCTCGGTTTGTTCTCTTAGTTTCTCTTTAAATGTGTCGCAGATTATTACATCAGCATCGCGAGATCTTCCCACAAGTTCGTATTGGAACTGGGAGTAATAAACTACCGCGAATTGGTTATCGCAGGCGTAAACCTTTAGGTCTTTTACACCCTTTTGTTTGACAGTCTCAAGCACACGTTGTGCCGATTCCTTGTAGGCGGCACCCCAATAGTCTGACTCAAATTTCTTATCAATCCCTCTCAATCCTCCCGTTAATTCATTGTAGTAAATGTACTCATATGGATGAAGGTGGATCATTCTGACCAGCGTGAAAAATAAATATGCCGAAACGGCGCCCCATAAAACAAATTTATGTTTTGTCG
>MEWF01000026.1:24126-28268 GCA_001773255.1 candidate division WWE3 bacterium RIFOXYC2_FULL_42_13 | reverse complement strand
TATTAAAAAGAAAGCCGCGAGAAGTACCAAACAAACTGCAAGATACAAAAAATGTCTGATCCCGTTATACACTACCGGATGCAGTACAAAATAAATAATAAAATTGATAAGGACAATTGTTGTTATTACAAAGACCGGGTGCGAAAAGTTATATCGGAGCTTTTTTCTGACCACAAGAAGCAAGCCGGAAGCGAGGGAAAACAGAATGGTCAGCGGCAGTTGTATTGATAAAAGAACGGGCAAATAATGCCAGGGTCTTTCTTCTTTTGAAAGAAATTTACCCATGTAAAGAATTTCATGGTTCCATGTTTGGAATCCTGCTGTTTCTGTGATTATATATATAAGATTTGCGAAAAAATTAGCACCGAGGAAGGGTACACTGAGCACCCAGATAAAAAACGATAGCATCAAAATAATCGTGGAATTTAAAAAAGTTTCTCCGACCTTTTCTCTATTGGCCACGGATCGGAACAGATTGAGTAAAAAATACGTAATAAAAAGAGAAAATCCCACAATTCTCGTACTTTGGGCAATTCCGAAAACTACACCCAGCGTAAGAATTTCTACTGACCTGTTTCTCGGGTTTTTCAGGAAATAGCTGATAAGGAAAATTCCGAGAAGAAAAATAACAGCAAACGGGATATCCTTCGGGTTTGCCGGTATGTGACCGGTAACGGCCGGTGTGAAGAACAGAAGTATCGGGCCTATTACTGCTCTCGAACCGTCCCTGTAAACTAAATATAATACCGAGTATGAAAAAATGAAAAGGAAAAGCCCCAGGATTAGATTTTGCAGATGAAACCACTCGAAATAAAAGGAAGGGTTAAGAATGTTTAGAAGTGCGGGGTAAACTCTGGAGTAAGTGCTGAACAACGGGAGCTGGTGATAGTACTTGATGTTGTCGGACCTGTCATTGACGAGCTTCTCGGTATTTTCTAAAGTTGTGGGAGCGGACAGGTAGGATGAAAGGTATTTTCCCGCGTCATACTCGACTTTTTCATCGTAGGTTACCCCAAAGTCTTTATATAAAAGAAAGGAAAGCGCGAGATATATTATCGAAAAGACAATGATATAAACATGCTTTTTTATAAATACCGCCGGTCTTTTCAGTAATTTCATTATCGTCTACAGACTATTCGCAGTTGAAGTTAGACAAACATTCGGTCTTCTCTTCTTCGGTCTGCATCATGCCGCAAATTGCGCACATGTTCCCTGTGTCTCCATCCCCTCCGGTGGGTTTTGTTATCTCGGACATATCTACAAACTCTACACCTGCGGGAAGCTCGAATAGCGATTGATCGGGAATCCAGGGAAGACATTTATAATCCAGTTTTTCCTGAAGGGCTTTAGCTTCTTCAGTTATCCCAGACGGTGTTCCGGCAGCCGCGTTGTCAATTGCTTCCTGATCTAATGCAATTTTGTAGCCCTGAGGGGACGCTGAGGTCCATGTATACATTACGTTATCTGCTGAGATGAAATGGCTGTCTATACTGGTGTTGTTTTCCATTGTGATGGTGCTGTCACCTCTCATCTTAGTTCCCGAAACGTAGATGTTTCCCGTACCGATGGTTCCTTCTTGCTCATTCATGGTGTACGTACATTTTAATGATTTTCCTAAGCTTAATAGATCGGTGATTTTGCCTGAGAAAAGGCTCTCTTCATTTTGTTTTTCAGTTACTGCCGGGGGATTTGCGCCGTTTTCTGCCGGCTCTGTTTTTTTGAGGGTTTTGTATCCGAAATAGGCACCTGCGGGAAGTAAAATCGCTAAGAAAACTATCAGAAGAATTTTTACTATTTTCATACTTAGATTATACATGAAAAATTCGGTACGTTTCGCAGGGCAGAGACAGGAAATTCTTTGTATGGAAAACCCTTGCCCGCATTAGTATCTTTGCTATACTATGGGACAATTGGAAATTTAGAATCGGAGAAAATCTTTGAACGGGGAGGGAGCTATGCTGAAGTCTTTGGTCACATCCATGTTGGTTCTGTTGATGGTAATGGTAGAAAGCAGTGGTGTATTAGCGCGCTTTGATAGCCACGAGCAGCCGTCGATTTTTGCATTTGCCCCGGCTCCTGTTTCAGAATACGTGCCTGAACCGTGTGAGCAGGGATCAAAAGAGCTGTGCTTTGGCGACTACTACAAGGTTCTACCCAAGTCTGCGTATATAAACAAAACAGTCGTCCCGGATACCATCGTTATCCATACTGACGATCAGCCGGGTGGTACACCTGAGAAATGGGTTTCCACAACGACCTGGAATGGTTTGGCCGGGCGCGATAATGGCGGTAGGTCGACACACTTTGGAGTGGGTTTGGACGGCGTAGGTCAGTTCTTGCCCATGTACGAGGGTAGTGTTATCCAGTGCCGGGGTGCAGGTTACAAATACGACAAACACTCAGTACAGATCGAGATGGCGGGTCGTAATTATAACTACATGCTGACCGGCAAAGCCTCGCCCAAGATGGTGCGTTCGATTGAAATCATAACAGCGCAGACCGTGGAGCTGGTAATCGTTCTCATGGAGACATACGACATCTCCATCGAAAACGTTATCGGCCATTACGAGGTAGAAGGCTCGGGTAAAACCGATCCGGGTAATATCTACTTCGAGCAGTACTTTTTGCCTCTGCTTAAAGCTGAGTTAAACCAGTAGCTTTTCGGAGGTACGCATTAAAGCTCCGGTGTTTATGTCCATAACCGGAGCTTTTTTCTTTTTTGCAAATTTATGCTAGTATGTTTGCTCTGGAATATGAAAAAATTATTTGCCCTTATTCTTTTACCCGCGCTTGCAGTTTCAGTCTTTTACTTTTTTCGTGTCAGAGGTGTTCCCCGGGAAAATACGAAAATCACCAACGCGTCAGTCACTTCTGAGAAAAATACAGGCTCAGTTTACAACTCTCCCATCGGTATCGAATATCTGAGATCTCAGAAAATTGAGTCAAACGCCCCCGCTATAGAAGAAGTGCTATCGGACGGTTCGAATTATAAAAGGTATATTGCCAGTTACATAAGTGAAGGGAATAAGGTCTACGGTTTATTGACAGTTCCTATGGAAGCACCGCCGGAAAAGGGTTTCCCTGCGGTAGTGTTTAACCACGGTTATATTCCTCCCGCGCAGTATATTACTACACAAAACTACGCCTCTTATGTTGATTATCTGGCAAAAAATGGATTCGTGGTGTTTAAAATAGATTTTCGTGGGAACGGAGAGTCGGAAGGCGACCCCTCAGGCTCATATTTTTCCTCCGCCTACACAATCGATGCTGTAAGCGCGGTAAAAAGTCTACAGAAATATGAATCTGTAAATCCAGAAAGAATCGGAATGTGGGGGCACAGTATGAGCGGAAATGTTGTTTTAAGGTCAATGCTCATTTCGGAAGATATAAAAGCAGGGGTAATTTGGGCCGGGGCGGTTTATAGTTATGCCGATTTCGCACAGTACGGAATAAGCGATAATAGTTATGTCCATAAGCCCTACGAAACCCGGGAAGGAAAGCAGGAGCAGAACAGGGAAATATCGCCCGAGGTGCAAAAGATCAGAACGGAACCGGACAAAATTGATTTTTCAAACGATTTTTGGTCTGCTGTCTCACTGACCCAAAACATAAAATATTTATCTGGAGCGGTTCAACTACATCATTCTGTAAACGACAGTGTAGTGAACATTGGGTACACCAGGAATCTTGAAGATGTGTTAAAAAGTGCGGGTAAAGATTATTCGGTCTATGAATATGAAGGTGGAGGACACAACATAGTTTCACCTTATTACGAAACAGCAATGCAAAGAACAGTAGAGTTTTTTAAAGAAAAACTTTGAGTTATTTTTGTGTCGGTTGATCTAACTACTTCTCTGCTCTTGTTATCCTTGAGTTTTTCAAGAAAGAAAATTTAATGTAATATCCAAAAACAAATGAGAAGCATACCCGTCCTGTTAAAAATGCTATTTTTTCCGTTTCTGGCGGCGTTGGTCGTATTTGTAATATATCCGCGAGTTGTTAAACAACGTGAAGAAACGATAGATTTGGCTAAAGTAATAAAACAGATGAACTCTGCGGGGGGCTCAGCACCGTCCGAAGAAGGATCACAGCTTGTATCTACCGCAACATTACCTTCGAGAAAGGTTCTAAAAAACGACTAT
>MEWF01000026.1:17200-24113 GCA_001773255.1 candidate division WWE3 bacterium RIFOXYC2_FULL_42_13 | reverse complement strand
TAACTGCGGTCCGGCGTCCTTATCAATGGCTCTATCTTATTACGGTATCAAGGTTTCGCAAAAAGAGCTCGGGCATCAGCTAAGACCTTACCAAAACAAGCAGGGCGACAACGACGATAAATCGGTTACCCTAGAAGAAATCGGAGAAAAAGCCGAAGAATACGGACTTCTCTACTATCACCGTCCCGCAGGTAATCCGGATCTGATAAAGCAACTCATATTTAATGACATCCCAGTGATCACCAGAACATGGCTTAAATATGGTGAAGACATCGCGCACTTCCGCGTTATAAAAGGTTACGACGACAACGCCGGTGTCTTTATACAGGACGATTCTTATCAGGGCAAAAATTTGGAATATACATACGGAGATTTCAATAAACTATGGGAGGCTTTTAACTATGAATATATTGTGTTAGTGCGTCCTGAGCAAAAAGATGTTGTAGAAAAGATTCTAGGTCAGAGTCTTGATAAAAAAATCGCGTGGGAACTTGCGAAAAAAGAGTCGGAGAAAAAATTGTTCGCCAATCCAGCAAGCGTGTACGACCGTTTCAATCTTTCTGTAGCTAATTATTATTTAGAAGATTATGAAGGGGCTGTTGAAGCTTATGAAGAAATATCGGCCCGGTTACCGTTTAGGATGCTATGGTACCAGATTGAACCCATTATCGCGTATAATAAGTTGGGAGAGGAAGAGAAAGTTTTGGAAATAACAAGCACGATATTGAATAACCACAACAGAGCTTTTTCCGAGTTGTATCAGCTCCGCGGGCGTATTTATATGGAACGCGGAGATTTGGGCACTGCGCGCGGAGAGTTCGAAAAAGCTCTTTACTACAACAAGAATTATCGGCTGGAAGAGGATGAACTGACTGTATTAAATTAACCTTAAGGAGGTGATTTTTATGATGTACGGATTTTATAACATGATGAATTGGGGCGGTTTCGGATGGTTCTTCATGGCACTTTTCTGGATCTTGCTGATTCTGGGAACAATTGAAGTTGTCCGCGTTATTACAAGATCTGAGAGAGATGGCCGTGGTGACGGACCGCGAGGTAAAACCTCCCTTGAGATTCTTAAAGAAAGATATGCGAAGGGCGAAATCGATAAAAAGGAGTTTGAAGAGAAGAAAAAGGATTTGATGTAAAATGTTACGCGGCTAAGTTTTTAGTGAATAAATAGTGTGTTTGAGCTCCAAGTTTTTCTTCGAATTTATTTTGTAGGTCTTTATCTGTTTTTCCTGTATCAAAAACTGCCTTATTCGGTACCGTTTAATTGTTACTACAACAGCTGTTGTACTATATAGCACAGTCTGTTAGTATCTACCTGTGTCGTACGAGGTAGATCAATCCGGAAAACTAGAAAATACATCTGTTCCTACCGTAGTGGCATTTTCTAACAGCAGCAGAAACTCTTTGTATTTAAAGCCGGTTGCAAAACAAAAAATTCAACAACACTTTACGGCGATTAAAAAACCTAAAAGTTATATATACAAGACCTTTGCTTGTTTAATATACCTACTGATAAAAAGGTATAAATTAGAAGGAGTGTTAGTAATAGATATAGAATATCCAGGTAATATGAATCTGATAAAGTCTCACGTGTACAGGATTTTTAAAAAATATGAATTCAAAGTGAGTAAAGTTGATTTTAGATTTGAGTTAGTTGGCAAGAAGAGTCGTGCACATGAAAAGGCTCTTACAGCATTCAGATCAAGAAAATATTCACAAACCAGTATAGTTACTCCGTCGGAAGTACTAAAAATCCTTGAAAAGATATAAAAATCAGGCGTTGTTGGAAACTTAAGTGCACTTTTAAGGTGCGGGTCGATTTCCGGCCTGATTTATTACGGTCATTATATTATTACGTTAGTTTTTGTCAATCTGGCATTGTCTATTTAGTAGTAAATGCCGAAGATGCTTTTACGAGTATAATAAACTAATGGATCCTCAAGCTAAACGTAACACTGTATCCCCCTCCGCTACAAAAGTAACAACCTTTCTTCTTCTTTTGTTCTACCCGCTCGGAATTATAGTGATGTGGTTTTGGCCTAAATGGAAACTTTGGGTGAAGCTGGCCCTGACCGTCCTACCCATACTATTGGGAATTATTTACTTTTCAGTAATAGCTATGGTTGTCGATCCTACTCTCGATGACAAACTCAGGCCGTTGAACAACTGCATTACTGACTGCGACACAGATAAGGAAAAGGATTTATGTGTGCGTGGGTGCCAGGAAAAGTTTATTGAGGAGAATTCTTTTTTGAGGTAAAAAACGACTCGCTATTTCCCCGCACTAAGCCTCCCCCCATCGGTGACTATAGCAGTTACCCGTACCGGTACTTAGGTGAACCGTTAAGAAGCCGATTTGTGTGAGAAAAAGAAAAGGATGTGATGCAGAGGGAAATTATTAGTTTCCATAGCTTATGGCGTTTGTTAACAAGCACCTTTCTTGGTGCCAGAATAACGAAATGAGAACGAAATCAATATGGCGTTCAAAAAGAGCCCCGTAACGGAAATTTGATAGAACTTGTTTCCTGTCGTTTTAAAGTATAAGCGAAGAATATTGCGGTGAGAGAGTTCAACATTATTACCAACCCCATGTTATATTTCTATGTGTACGAATAACTGACTTGATGTCGGCTTTTATCCAAACAAATTATTTGTGTAGTAGTGTGCGTCGCTAATCAAAGGTTATGGGACGACAGAATTTTGTCGAATAAGAGTAGAACGCCTCGAAAACCGTAACTCCAACATAACCACGCAATTGTCTTATATTATTAAAACTTTCTTTGACTTTAGGCATGTTGTGCCAATCAGAGAGAAAATAGAAAACTGAAGTTTTGTATGGTTACTTCAACGTAAAACTAACAACCTACCCCAAAGGAGTAGGTTGCTGTAAATGACTATAGACAATATTATTTATGTCCGTAACCACTTGGAATAGCTAAAGCACACATCGTGTGTCCACCATTGTTTGGCTCACCACTACACGGTGGATAAGCGGTACCTGTTTTATCAGTACCTTGATCCATAACTACCTCATAGTTACCCCAAACTAAATATCCACCTTCTCGCCAATATGGGCTACTTTCGCCTTCTGAACCAACCCAAATGATTTTATAGTGCCATACTGCACCTGAGCCACCGTTCATACCATTCCATTCGTTGTCAGTCCACGCGCCCGCACAATACGCAGGATCATCATACCCATTGTCGTTGCATGCATCCCAAGCCTCATTCCATTTCATAACTAATTTGTCGTTATAAAAAGGACCCATAAGCCATTCGTTGCATGTTGCTTCATCGAACACACCGTAATCAGCACACCAACTTGCGCCAGTACCAACAAAATTACGAGCAGTATAGTTATATCCAAACTCGTTAAATCCTTTGTCGGCAGGTTTTGCTGCCGTGACCGAAGAAGTAGTTAATGCGGAGACTGTTGCTAAAGCAACTACAAAAAGTAATAATTTCTTCATTCTTTTCACCTCCCAATCCAAAAAACAAATACAAAAAAGTCCGCAATAATGCGGACTCATTACGTCAAACTATCTACCATGAATTTTTATATTCACTACGTAAATAGTATTTCAAAAAGTTTCGGAAATAAAGCAACGTGAGTTGGGTTTTATCTCGTACTCTATTTTTTTAACAAAATACCTAGAAATAAAACCAAATAGAAAAGTCCCCAACCCGTAGTCCACCCCAAAAGTGTGAAAGATTTTATATATTTCTTTTCCCAAAAAAGCATACCTGCCCTTCCCAAAATCATGGTAGCAGAAATAACGGCAGAAAATACAAAGGTAATAAGCATTATTATCGGTGCGTAGAACTGCTCTCCGTTTTGTATAAATTTCGGAGTTACAAAATTTAAAAATAAGGAAATTAGAAAAATATAAAACACCATACCGCTTGCCTGTAAAAAGGCCAGAAATGGTGTGGAGAACTTGTTTAGCATGTCTTGATTATAGCACCATTCAATTTCGTCTAAGAAATCAAATTTAAGTAGACTTCCTATTTTGCAAAAAAGTCAGAAGGTAGTACAATGATTTTGGTCGAAAGACCGAATTTCGATGGCTTAAGGGCTCCTTATGGGGTCCTTTTTGCTTTATATAAGGGCTCTTATATTGTCTTGAATTTGATGGGAGTTGCAGATGAAATTTCTTATTTTCTGTATGTCGAATATTAGTGCACGGGTTTCTGTGAGCTCTGTAGATACCCTTCTTGATGTAGCAAAAATAACTGCCTTTTTACCATCGTTTAGCAATTGAGTAACAGGGTCTGCAAAGTCGCTGTCGCCACTCCAAAGGATAAAATTATCAATTCCGTTATTTTTATAATCCAAAAGCATGTCTCTACCGATTTCTACATCGAAATTACATTTTAGTTGCTCAACATACGTTGTACCAGAAACGTTCAGTTCTTTTAACTTACTATTAAGGTACTGAATGGTTTCCAGTGTAAGCACCTTAAGTAAGGGTCTCTTTATAAAGTTCTCTAAAACGGCGGAAGAGTTAAGAGACACCCCTGACACATCTATACTTAATCTCATCTTTTTGACGGGTTTAGTTTTTACATCGTATCCAAGGGTCTTCACTTCTTCTATAAATTTCCGCGACGACTCCTTGTCTGAGGTACCGTAGTAAAACTTGGCTCCCTTAATGGTGTCAAAACCGGATAGTAATTGTTTGATACGTTTAAGATCGAAGGTCCACTTCAGTTTGTTTGTCCAGTGGTAGATATTTGCGTAATCTATATATACCATTGAAGGTCTGTCAAAAATCGCTTCCAATTCTTTAACGCGGTCGGGAAACAACAAAGTCATTTTAGAAATACGGTCTGTCGTTGCGTTAAACACATGCCCATTTTACTCCGGACTATCGGTATTAAAAACAGTGGAAATTCTAATAAGGATGTACCGCTAACCTCTCTAGATTACTTTTCCACTACCGTATTTGATTCTCCGCCCCGTTTCATCCCACTCTCGTTATTTGACATAGAAGAACTGAACTTCGCAAATTCAAAGAACAGTCCCGTGAACAAGGCGACCATTATTATAGGAGCCAGCGTCGAGATCCAGTTTCGTTTCCCCGGTTTGTATCCCCGCATAGTCAACGAATTTGTAACAACGGAAATGGAGCTTAGTGCCATTGCAAGCCCGGCAAGTTCGGGTTTTAAAACCAGTCCAAAACCTATGAACACACGGGCGGCTATCGGAATTCCTATTACGTTATAGAACAGAGCAAAGAACATGTTTTGTTTAATTTTTCCGACGGTTGCTTTCGACAGATCTATTGCATTAACAACATCTCTCAAATCGTTTTTTATAATAACTATTCCGCCTGCTTCCATTGCAACGTCTGTACCGGAACCCATGGCTATTCCTAAGTTTGCCTGGGCAAGTGCCGGGGCGTCGTTAATTCCATCGCCCACCATAGCCACTTTTTCCCCCGTCTCCTGTAATTTTTTGACTTCGTTTGCTTTGTCTTCGGGCAGAACTTCGGCCAGAACATTTGTAATGCCCACCTGAGCCGCAATTGCTCTGGCGGTACGTTCGTTATCACCGGTGATCATGTAGACCTCAATCCCGAGCTTTTTTAGCCTGTCCACGGCTTCTTTTGAGGTTTCTTTTACAGTATCGGCCACCGCTACTGTTCCCAATATCTCTTCTTTTGTGGCGAGGATCATCGCAGTCTTACCCTGCTCTTCCAATCCTGAGAGTTTTTGGTCAATTTCACTCACGGAAAGTTTTAGTACATCATTAATAAGTTTTCTGTTTCCGAAATAGTAGGTCATGTTACCGATGACGCCTTCGACACCGTGCCCGGGTATTGCTTTAAAAGCAGATACTTCACTAAAACTTAGATTTTCATCCTGCGCATGTGTATATATCGCTTCAGCTAAGGGATGCTCCGACTGTTTTTCCAGACTTGCCGCTATTTGTAAGAGTTCTTTTTCGTTCAGTGAATCAAAACTTATGGTGTCGGTTACCTCAGGTTTGCCATTTGTAATAGTACCTGTCTTATCGAAGACAATAATTTTTACCTTGACGGCTGATTCTAAAGGTTCGCCGCCTTTAACAAGTATTCCATTCTCAGCTCCCTTGCCTGTCCCGACCATAATTGATGTAGGAGTAGCCAGTCCTAGCGCACAGGGGCACGCAATAACAATCACCGAAGTAAACGCCATAAGCGCAAAAGATAATGTTGAACCGATTACAAAATACCAAACTACAAATGTTATGGCGGCGAGAATCAGGACGGTAGGAACGAAGACAGCCGAAATTTTATCGGCTACGGCCTGAATGGGGGCTTTAGATCCTTGTGCATCTTCGACCAGGCGGATGATCTGAGAAAGAGTAGTTTCAGAACCTACGCGCGTGGCCTTAAACTCAAAGCTTCCTGTTTTATTTATAGTTCCGCCTACAACTGTATCTTCTTCATGTTTTTCAACGGGCAGACTTTCGCCTGTGATCATTGATTCGTCAACTGCGGATGAGCCTCTAGTTATCTCACCGTCGACGGGAACTTTTTCACCGGGCCTTACAACAACGATATCGCCGACTACAACCTGATCTATCGGTATGTCTGCAGTGGCTCCGTTTCTGACAACCCTTGCTGTTTTGGCCTGCAGGCCCATAAGTTTTTTTATAGCATCCGACGTTCTTCCCTTGGCTTTTGCTTCAAGCCACTTGCCTAAAATAACGAATGTGATTAAAAAGGCGGCGGTCTCAAAATATAATTCAGGGATTTTTGTTCCGCTTACACCTATTAAAGATTTAGTCGCCAAATAATAAGCGGAAAAATTGATGACACTATAAAAATATGCGACAGATGTGCCGATGGCAATTAAACTATCCATGTTGAAGGTTCTCATTCTGAGGGCCGAGAACATTCCTTTATAGAAACCT
>MEWF01000026.1:0-17176 GCA_001773255.1 candidate division WWE3 bacterium RIFOXYC2_FULL_42_13 | reverse complement strand
GTTGTTAGTATAAATGAAATTATTCCGACATAAGGTAAGAGCACGGAACGGCCGGGAAAATTTAAAATAAAATCAAACATCATGAAATAGATCATGGGAATACTTAGGATCAGACTGATAAGAAATTTGCGGAACATAACTTTTATATGATTTTGCTGTTTCTCTTTATCGCTGTCCGACTGATTTTGTTGCGTCAACGACGCTTTGTAACCCGCTTTTTCTACAGCTTTAAGTAATGCGTCTTTTTCAACCACCGTTCCGTCGATCAATACACTAGCTTTTTCGGCGGCGAAATTAACATTGGTCTCTTTAACTCCGTCCACTTTGCGGATGGATTTTTCGATAAGCAGGGCACATGAGGAGCAATGCATGCCTTCAATATCGAGTGAAACTCTGTTTATTCCTTTTGGACGTTCTGCGGCCGGTGTTTGCCCGGCTGAAGCGGGTATTTTAGTCGTATCTACGACATTTTTATTATCCGTTGGTACGGTGCCGGCAGCTTCCTCTATCACAGCTTTATAACCGGCCTTTTCCACTGCCGACAAAATATCGGCAACATTGTTAGTGTCGGTTTCAAGAAGTACACTGCCCTCTCCAAGGTTTGCGTCAACTTTTATGTCACTCACACCTTTTAGCTCACCCAACTCATCCTTTACCAGGGTTTCGCACGAGGCGCAGTGCATACCTTCAATTTTTAGCTTTAATAACTTTTGCATACTATATTTCGGTGAGCGCCGTAACTTTATAATCGGTATCTTTTAGAATTTCTTCCACTTCTGTTTGGCTTAACGTATGACCGGTCTGTATTAACGCGGTTTGATTTTCCATATTAATGTTTACGGACGTGACTCCTTCTAGTCTACCAAGCCTTCTTTCCGCAATTTTCTTGCAGGAATCGCAATGCAAACCTTGTAGTTGTAATTTGTAGTTCATTATTATTTTTCATGCCGGTTTAGCGGCTACCTTTTGGATTTGAATTAACCACATTAAAAGTTCCCGAGTACATTCCCATACTGCACGAGAACCGGATTGTGTCATCTTCTGTGGGTGTAAATTCGATAACGTTTTCTCCCAATTTCAGATATTTATTAACACCGAGCTGTGAAGAAAAAATGCTTGCTGCGCACGAGTTTGAATTCGTGGAAGTTATAACCCATTTTACGGGTACCCCTTTCTGTATAGTAAATGTCTTTGGAAAGTATCCGTTATAGTTTTGTGTCATTCTTACGACCTGCACCCCATTTTCCATCGTCACGTTAGGATCGGTTACGGAGGGCGTCGGAGTTGCAGAAACGGTTTTTACGGCGCCGAATACAGGAAGGGCGACCCCTGCAAGATTTAATCCGTTTGAAATATTGAATACGGATAATCCCATTACCATTAGGCCGACAAACTTGAAAAACGGTCTCGAAAAAGCGCCCTTTATTAAAGCGGTAAGTCCGCCGACACCTAACAGACCGGGAGCTGTTCCTAAGGCAAACACACCCATCGTTAAAGACCCTGTTAGGACACTGCCGCTTGAGATTGCGTATATCTGCATAGCCTGCGTAAATCCGCAAGGCAAAAAGAAAGTTAAACCCCCGAGAACAAAAGAACCCTCGTTAGTGTACTCATTTTGTTTCTTGGTATCGATTCCGGCGAGTTTATACAGACCTTTTGGTAGTGTAAATTTGATTCTTTCGAGTCCCGGAAATACCCCGATTGTTTGTAAACCAAGCACCAACATCACAATTCCTACCAGAATGGTTAAAAATCCGACCGAAGAAGGTCCAAGCTGTAGAAAAGAACCGAAGTAGCCTATCAAACCTCCTAGTATTACAAAGAAAAATATTCTTCCCAGGTTGAATATGAGGTGGGGTTTGAACTTTTGCAGAGCGGTCGCATAAGGATGTTTTTCAGAAAATCTTGCGGAAACTCCCAGAACCAATCCTCCTACCAGTGCCATGCATGTGGAAAGGCCTGCCGTAAGTCCTACCAGAAAAACTACGGAAAGACTCGTCAAATCGTTGGTTGAACCGAACGAAATGTTAAAGAAACCGAATCCTTTGGCGATAAAATAGACAAATGCCAGAGCTATTCCGGCCTTGATCAGATCTTCGTAATCCACGGGATTTTTTGAAACCCAGCTTTTGGAGTCTTTACCGATGCTATAACCGCAGTCGTAAACAGCTTTCTCGATGTGTTCATCGGATATCTCTCCTTCGTAGAATACCTCGGCGATCCCTTTTTTCTCACTTACGTTGACTTTGTTGACCCCAGCCACCTTTAGAAGTTCATCTTCTATTAAGATCTCACACGAACGGCAATGCATTCCTTTGATGGGTACAATTTTCCTTTTGTTCCGATCTGTTCGCTCGATAGGATTTTTTGTTTTTTTTCGTTTAGGCATTAGACTTTATTATAGCAAAGCGTCTTCCGTCTGCTTTTGGTAGGCGGGCGATAAATAATGAACAAGGTGCAAAAGCTCAGTGTATCATATTTACTGCTATCGATGTATTATTATACAGTATTAGGATTATTTCCATAATTAAGGAGGCTACATGAACAAGGAACATTCTGCAACGAATCATTCCGGGATGGAGCATGACCACGGTAACATGCAGGAACACGGGGGTCACGGAATGGGCGGGAACGAGCACGCCGGTCACGATATGGCTAAAATGGGCCATGAAGAACACGGTGCGGGTGGAATGAACCACAACAGGCACGACATGAGCAAAATGAGTCACGAAGACCACGAAAAGGCAATGACAGACCCAAGCATGGCAGCTTTTATGGAAAAAGACATGAGAAACAGGTTTCTGTGGTCCTTACTTCTTACTATTCCTGCACTTCTCTACTCCCCTGTTTTCACAAATATCTTTAAAATCACTTTACCCACACCGATCCCACAAAACTGGATCTTGTTTATTCTGACAACCCCGGTCGTTTTTAAATTCGGCTCCATATTTCCTATAGGAGCCTACAAGGCTTTAAAAAATAAAACCCTGAACATGATGGTATTGATAGCCGTGGGCGTCCTTGCAGCATATTTATTCAGTGCATACATTACACTGTTTGTCGGGGGCGAGACGTTTTTTGAAGCGGCGGCAATGCTTGTCACCTTCGTTCTATTCGGTCACTGGATGGAAATGAAATCTCGCAGAGGCACCTCGGAGGCTTTACGAGCCTTATTTGACCTGGTTCCGCCTCAGGCAAGGGTTATAAGGGACGGAAAAGAGGTGTTGGTACCGACATCGGAAGTAGTTGTCGGGGATGTGATTATTCTTAAACCCGGAGATAAAGTACCCGTTGACGGAGAAGTTATACAGGGTGAAACGTCGATCGACGAGTCGCTTGTCACAGGAGAATCAATTCCGGTCTCTAAAAAAGCCAGTGACGCTGTAATAGGAGGTTCGATTAACCAATCAGGTTCCGTCCAATTTAAAGCGACCAAAGTAGGAAGTGACACAGCTCTTGCTCAGATAGTTAAATTGGTCGAGGTCGCGCAAAATTCCAAGGCGCCGGGTCAAAGAATAGCCGATAAGGCGGCCCAATATTTAGTGCTTTTAGCCGTAGGAGCAGGGTTAGCAACTTTTGTTTATTGGTACTTTATAGGAGGCCAAACTCTTCTTTTTGCCCTAACTTTTGCCGTATCCGCCGTAGTAATAGCGTGTCCCGACGCATTAGGGCTTGCGACACCGACAGCAGTAGCCGTCGGAACAGGTATCGGGGCTAAACACAATATTCTTATCAAAAACGCAACTACTCTGGAACAAACTTCGAAAATTCAGGTGGTTGTACTGGATAAAACGGGTACGCTCACGGAAGGAAAGCCGGTAATTACGGATGTTGTTGCAAATAAAAGTCACGACGAAAACGAAGTGTTAAGGCTAACTAGCGCCGCCGAAGCCAAATCTGGGCACCCTTTAAGTTTAGCCGTTTTGGAAGAAGTGAAAAAAAGGAACATTTCTATTCCCGAAGATATACGCAGCTTTAATAATATTTCCGGTCACGGTGTTGAGGCTGTCGTAGAGGGTAAAAGTATACTTGTCGGTACCATAAAGTTAATGCGGGACAGAAATGTCGACATTTCCCCGCTTCAATCAGACATAGACAGACTTCTGAACGAGGGCAAGACCCTGATGATACTCGCGATAGATGGTAGTGTGGCGGGAATAGCTGCGGCGGCAGATACTGTAAAACCTACGGCAGCGAGAGCTATAAAAAGTATGAAGGAACTGGGACTCGAGGTAGCCATGATAACGGGCGACAACAAAAAAACTGCCGAGACTATCGGTAAAAACCTTGGAATAGATAGGGTTTTTTCGGAAGTTTTGCCGGAAGACAAAGCTAAATATGTAAAACAATTGCAAGGTGAGGGAAAATTCGTGGCAATGGTAGGTGATGGCGTAAATGATGCCCCTGCTTTGGCTCAGGCCGATATAGGTATTGCGATCGGTGCGGGAACAGACGTTGCTATTGAAACTGCCGATGTGGTTCTAATGAGATCGGACCCGGCGGACATTTTAAATGCGATCAGACTCAGCAAGGCTACGGTCAGAAAGATGAAACAAAATCTGGTTTGGGCCAGCGTATACAACGTATTGGCAATCCCCATAGCCGCCGGAGTTTTGTACACCAGTTATGGAATCACCCTGCGTCCTGAATTCTCGGCTTTGCTGATGTCAGCTTCTTCTATAATTGTTGCTACAAATGCTGTTTTGTTGAAGAGGTCTGAGAAAGAGCTCCTGTCTGTTTAGGGTATAAATATTTAACCGAGAATAAGAAGTGCCAAACCGGCGATAATTCCTAACGCTATAAATAGTTTTTCTACAAAAGATTTTTCGTTAAACATTGAATGTCCGAGTATTACACCGGATAGAACCGAGCCGGCTCTGTCGGCCGTGGTATAGACGGCGGCAGCTCCCAGGTTTAGTGCGGCCAGGTTTAATATTCCTACAACCGCCCGTATCGGGATAAGTGATAAAAGAGATTTGTTATTTTCTAAGAATGGGGAGGCACGGTTCCCGGGTGTTTTTTTAAAATTAAACCGTACGGCAACGGCCAAAATTACGATGAGGAATATACGGACTATAGCTTCGTTTAAATAAGCATCATTAAAAGAAAATTGGTATTTGGTCAATGCCATCAGCAAGCCTCCGTTAATAGCGGATACGAGCAAGAACCCCCAACCTGCTATATTTTTTACACCGTGTCGGAAAACAGTAAGAATTGAAACAAACACGATCAATATGCCCAAGTATTTTAAAGGGGTCAGTACTGTTCCCAGAAAAAGTATTTCAAAGATTATGACAAAGACTATCGAGAATACGCGCAGAAAATTGTAGCTGCTTAATTCGGATATTTTTAAAGCAGTGAACGTAACGTAAATTTGGAGAATCTCAAGTCCTATCCTGGGGATAAATACCCATGTTCTATCGGCGTCCAGATATAAATTACTTTTAAACAAGACGTATCCGAATATAATTATGGAGCCACTTGCCATGGATATGAGCGCTGATTCCCATATTGTTGCCGGATGCTCTGCTTTATTTTCGGATTTTTTAATTATTGTTGAACCAAGTTGGTCGATAAAGGAAGAGGCGGTTGCGATGATGGGTGTAAGCATTTTATTTATTTTACACTAGGTCGGCATCTGTGACTTAGGAAATAGCTTTATTATAAAGTTGAAAAAAATCCAAAATAAGATTCCAGTCTGGAAAGTTCATTTACTCTTAAACTTTTGAATTAGCTCCTCGATTTGCTCTTTTCTTCTGGCAAGATTAAACTGCTCAGCGATCATCAAAGCAAGATATAAATCTGTCGTATTGTTGAAAACCCGAGCTCTATCCATAAGCAAGCCGGAAGTCCAAACCCACTTGGCAATTTCATCTTTGGTGTTTCGGCTGGTTTTATAAAGGTCTTCAGCTTCAATCTCAAACCACCTTTTTATCTCCTCCGTGGGTGCTTTACCGAAAATTAAAGTTGTCACAACCCCATGGTCAAACCACGCAAGGTCTTGTCTTTTCTCTTCGAGTGCGATTTGTCGTGCTTGTTGAGCGTATTTTATTGCAGTGTCAGTATTGTTTTCATTGAATTCCGGTCTGGAGAGATGACGTAAGGCCAGGGCTTCATAAGATCTGTTCCCTATCTCTTCAGCGTGTTTTTGCATTTCCTTAAATACTGCCTTTGCCTCGTCATATTTCTTAAGATGCCAGTAGGTCAGACCTAACTCTCCAAGATAATCGAACAACTGCTCCGATTTCAATTGGGTTTTATCTATTTGAAGAAACATTTCCAGTGCTTTGTTTGTGTCCCCGGTTTCTCTTTCGTTTATTGCGTTACTTATTTGTTGTTTAAAGTCGTTCATTTCATTATCCTTATCAGTTGTTAATTGGATTATATCACTTGGAAATAACCGTGTTATTTTTATTCACAACTTTCTTAAATAGCTCGATTGAGAGGAATACTGAGATTGAAAAACCTAAAGCTACTAACCAGTGATATACCGTTAGCGCACTTAAGCCAAAAAACTGTCTTGAGACGCCACTAGAAAACGGAAGGAATTGAAGTGCCATCCCTGCGAAAACGGCCCCGATCAAATATTTGTTACTAAATATGTGGTTCTTCCAGAAGGGCTTTTTGGGTTCTCTTACGGCAAAAACGTAAACAAGAGAATTCAGCCCGATTGTAATAAAAGTTACCGAACGTGCTAAAACTACATCACCGGTAGAGTTATAGACATAAACGAAAGAAAGCAGAGCAATAGTTCCCACAAGCAAGCTTACGAAAGAAATCAGAAATACCATTTTTCTATTAACAAGCAGCTCTTTAGCCGGCCGGGGAGCTTCGTACATTATATCTTTTCTTTTAGGATCTACTGTCAGCGCGAGATTTGGAAACCCGTCTGATACCAGGTTAATCCAAAGTATTTGAACGGCGGTCATAGGCAACGGAAGTCCTAAAACTATTCCCCCCAAAACTACGATAATTTCTCCGAAGGCGTCACACAAAAGATATAGTATTACCTTTCTAATATTTTCGAACATTACTCTGCCCTCTTCCACCGCGCCGATAATTGTGGAAAAATTTGAGTCAAGTAAAACTAAATCGGCAGATTCTTTAGCGACGTCGGAAGCATCCGCTACCACCACTCCAATATCCGATCTGTGTAGAGCCGGGGCGTCGTTTACTCCGTCACCTATCATAGCTACGATTTCTCCGTTCTTTTTTAACGCTTCTACTATTAAGAGTTTTTGATCCGGTGTTGTCCTTGCAAAAAGGCGTGTGTTTTTTATATGGTGTGTGAGTTCCTCAGCGGAAAGCAGGGCAAGCTGATCTCCGGTGATTATTTCGTTCTTAGAGACAGGTATTTCCAATTCTGAAAGTACAAACTCTGACGTATTTGCGTAATCGCCCGTTATAACAATTATTTTGATACCTGCAATTCTGGCTTGTTCCAGAGCCTCTTTTACTCCCGCCCTAACCGGATCCGAAAAAACTAAAAGACCTACCCAGATTAAATCACTTTTGGCATCAGCATAATCTAAAGTTTGCTTATCGACTGATACTTCTTTTCTTGCGAAACCCACCACCCTTTTTCCTTGTCTTGTTAGTTCGTCGATAGCTGAGTAGATTTTTGATTTTTCGTTCTCAGATAACGTTGTACCTTGAAGGAGTGTTTCGGGGGCGCCGTTCACAAAAATCATATTTTTTTCATCAGTCCACTTATTCAGGCAAATGAAAAAACGTTCTTTTGATGAAAAAGGAATGCTGTCAATTCTTGGAAGGTTGGGCGTCGGCTCACCGATTACATTTTTTCCCCACTCAAATGCTGACACAACAATCGGGTCATCCAAGTCGTTTGCAAGTAATGCCTGAACTGCCAACTCTTTTTTGTTCCCGATAAAGTCGGCCACTTCCATTTGTCCCTGTGTTAATGTTCCTGTTTTGTCCACGCATATTACGGTGACTCCGCCCAAAGTTTCTGCAGCTGCCAGTTTTCTAACTAACCCCCTGCGTTTCAGGATTTTTTGCATTCCTACTGCGAGAACGACGGTTAAAGATACCAACAACCCCTCAGGAATGCTTGAAACTGCTAATGCTACGGAAGTAGTGAATATTTCAACTAAACTGAATTTGTGTATGAGACCGACAACAAATACAACTGCGACCAACACACCTATTACGATTAAAAGCTGTTTGCTGAACGATTTTAATTGCCTTTGAAGGGGAGTTACTTCCTTTTCTTCCTGAATTTCCTCCGCGATCTTTCCCATCTTTGTTGTTGTACCTATGGCCTCAATTTGCATAACGCCCTGTCCTGAAACGACCGTGGTGCCCATGTAAAGCCCGTCGTCTTTAACCTTTTCTACCGCGGCGCTTTCGCCGGTTAGTATAGCTTCATTAATATGTAAACGGTTTGAGGATAGTATTTTGCCGTCAGCGGGAATTTTATCCCCCTGTCCCAAGACCACAATATCGCCCAGGACTATTTGACCGGTATTTATTAAAACCCTGCTCCCGCTCCTTATCACTGTTGCTTCATCAGAAATAAATTTTTTTAAAGCAGCCAGAGCGTTGGATGTTCTGTACTCCTGTATGAATCCGAGCGTTGTATTAATTGCCACCGCCAGAAGTATTATAAAGGCGTTTGCGTATTCCCCGATAAAAAAAGTTATGACTGAAGACGCAAGCAAAACGTATACCAAAGGGCTTTTTAGTTGTGAAAGGAATAGTGAGAATTTACTCGGCAGGGCTTTTTCGGGAAGTATGTTGAGGCCATATTGTTTCTGTCTGCTTTCCGCTTCTTCATTCGACAGTCCTTTTTCTTCTGTTAGAAACGCGTAGTTATTCATGGTCTGATGGTGCTTTAAGTATAACAAGTTGAGGGATTTTTGGAGACGCCGAATTATTTAAAAGACTTTGGGATGTGAGCTTTCCAAGCTTTCCACGACACAAGAGCCTCTTTCTTAGTAACCACTCTGATGGCAATCCCCATTTGTATCATCACATAATCTCCGACCTTTAGAGGCATTCCGCCGGCTAAAGCCTGTCTTGTTTCAGTAGGATACTCGACAACGAGCCTTTCACCTTGAATCTCTTTTACTATGCCCGGTATTGCTAAACACATCTATCTGATATTATACATAATATGGAACCTGCCAATACTTCTGCTCAATCTCCGGAAAAAAAGAAACTTGTCGTAGGATGGTTTTCTTTCACATGCAGTGAAGACAGCACAATACTGTTTACCGAGCTTTTGAATGATCATTTCAACGAATGGAAAACGCTTGTTGAGTTCAGACACTTAAAAGCTTTAAAAACCAATAATTCCATTGAAGGCTTGGACGTAGCCTTTGTCGAGGGAGCTATTTCCTCCGAAAAACAAGCCACAGAAGTTACAAAGATCCGCAACAATGCCAAATACGTGGTTGCAATAGGAGCTTGTGCATGCAACGGACTCCCTTCGGCAAGCAGAAACACGTTCGTCCCCGAAAACATGAGTTTTAAAACAAAGTGGTACCTGGAACATTTCGATTACTCTGATAAAGTTAAAAAACTTGAAGATATAATTAAAGTTGACGATAAAGTTGACGGGTGTCCTATGAATGCCGAAGCTTTTAAGGCGGCGCTTTGGAAGTATTTAAAATTGTTTAAAATAGTCGAAAATGCATAGTGGAAATATCACAATAGAAAATATAACAAAAATAGAAGGGACAGCCGGCGTTGAAGTAACTATTGAGAACGATAAGGTAACAGACCTCAAATTTATTATTAAAGACTACCGTAGATTTTATACTGAGGCGGTTTTAGGTAAGCCGTTTGTCGCTTCCCCGTCCTTTTTATCCAGGATTTGCGGGACGTGTTCGGTGGCTCATCTTTTTGCGTCACTCGAGGCAATAGAAAAATCGCAGGATATTACGTTAACGGAGCAAACCAGACTCCTTCGCAGGGTGGCTTACAACGGACTTATGATCCGCGACCATGCTTTGCACCTTTACTTCTTTGTCTTACCGGATGTTTTGGGGATTGATTCAATACTGGACATTCCGGATACCCACGACGATCCAGGACACATTCTTCTTCATGACTCGTTTGATATTAAAAAACTTGGCACCGACATTACCGATGTAATAATCGGCGCGGCAATACACGCACCTTATCCGACTGTCGGAGGATTTTTAAGAACTCCCGATCAGACAAAATTTCCGGTGTTAATCGAAAGGCTCGAAAAAATAAGACCTCAGGTTTTGAGGGGAATTAAGACCTTTTACGACTACAAACAGGAACTTTTGAGCGATTCGGATTTTCTGTGCTTAAGAAATGGCGTAAGTTTTGATTTTATCGAAGGCGAAATTACCAACTCAGACGGAAAAGCAATTACAGAAAGCAACTTTCACGATTTTCTTAAGTCGGTCGTCGTTCCTTATTCCCAATCCGAAGGTTATTTGTTCTCCGATGAGCACAATAATTATTTGGTTGGTTCGCTGGCGAGAATTAATTTTAATAAAGATCTGCTTAATCCAAGAACAAAAGCCGACACCGAAGAATATTTAGATGTATTTCCATCTAAAAACGTTCATCACAATAATTTGGCGCAGGCTATTGAAATCCTTCAATGTGTGGACGACTCTCTTGATATATTAAAAAGTATAAAAGTAGTGGACGAAAAACCCGTCAGAACGCCAAAAAAGGCCGGTGTAGGAGTCGGAGTGGTCGAAGCACCGAGAGGAACTTTGTATCACATGGCAAGAGTTAGTGAGAAAGGGATGATAGAAGATTACGATGTTATCGTCCCCACATCCCAGAATCAAATAAATATTGAAAAGGACTTAAAGAAATATTTCAGTGCCAATCTCGATAAAGACGAAAAGGTACTTAGAGTTGAAGCCGAAAAAATAATACGCGCTTACGATCCCTGTATGTCCTGTGCGACCAACTTTTTAAAAATCGACTGGATACGCAAATAATTTATTCTCTTCTCTATGGGCAATCCTATAATTGTGACTGTTCCAAGCTTCCCGAGTTTTTTCAGATACTTCAATTGAAACCCCAGGTCAAAATCGTGAACTGAAACGGAGCTTGTGTTTACGAGTTTGTCTAGAGCGCTGTCTTCAATCAAAGTGGGTTCACCGATACCGTCAACCGTGTCCAAAATAAAAATATGTTTTTCCGGTTCAAAAGGTAAATCTGCGTTAGGCGCAACTTCGGTAAACTCAATTTGCGGAAACATAGCACTTAACTCTTTCACCACAATAAAAGTTTTGTTGTCCAACCCTAAATCTTTATTCCCGAATACATAAACTTTCATAGGCAACCTTTATTTTACAACAGGTTTGCACTAAAATGATTGGCATAGATAAAAAGGCGCTTCAACTAAATTCAAGGTTTACCCTCCCTCCCAACTCTCTCGGTTACTGTGGCAAGGATTCAGCCCCCGAGAAATTTAAATCGTGCGTTATTAAGGGAAAGTGCGCAGGTGTAGAAGAAGAGTTTAAGCATTTTATCGTTTTGCATCCATATTTAAGAACCCTCTCTAAAATCACCGGACTTCCGAAGTTTTCTTATAAGATTGTAGAAAGCTATTGGCTAGGAAACGACAAACTGCTGAAAGCGAGGAACAAAGACTACCCAACCCTATTGAACTTTTTTGCAAAGCAGGGGGTTCCTGAATGGTTTGTCGCCGAGCTAAAGTCCGAAAAGCCCAAAAAATTTATTCCCACGCATTTATTTCAGGTTTTGCACGTAGGTGTTGGAAGGGCGAGTGGGTCCGTTCCTTACAATTTGGAGTCGATAAATAACTGTATGATCCGTTGGGGCAAAGTGGAAAAGGTAAATAAGAAAACGGCGGTAGTTAATTTAAATTCGTTGAAAAAGGTAAAAGGTGTTTACAAGCGTACACTTATTATCGAAACTTTTCCATTTGTCGAAGGATTTGTGCCAGCTCTTAAAGTTGGGGACATCGTGACGGTGCACTGGAAGCAAATAGTAAAAATATTAACGGAAGATGAGGTCGGGAAAATAACTTACTGGACTGATGAAGTTTTGAAAGCTATCGAGTAAAAAAGAAGCCAGACTTTTTTTGAAAAATCTGGCTTTTTGGTTTTTACGCACGTTTTATTTCTACGGGCTTCCCTACCACGGTTTCGAGGGAAAATAGAATATCTGCCTCGATATCTTCCCAATCAAATGCCGGGTTTTTTCCGATACCTAAACAAAAGGGACTGAGATACACTTCTTCTATGCCGTCTACCTCATTAAGTTTTAGAACCAGTTCGTGCCCGAGGTACCCCACATTACTGTCTTTGAGTAAATAGATGTTCAGGGGAAGTTCAAACATCTCCAGACTGGAATCACAAATGCGGGTTCTGACATAATATTGACGGTACCTACGACCACCGGTACGCCTGTCAATCTTTACGATCAACGTATCGTACTCGCTCATTTCCGTCTCCTCCTTATTTTCGAGTTAATGGCAGTTGATTTACCGACACTCTTTCTGAGAATAAGGATTATTATAAACTACTTAGCAATAGTATCAACCTATAGTGTCGTATTTACACTGAGGTTGGGGCGAGTTGTCGAGCTTCTGGAAAATAACACCAGACCTGTGACTATTAACACAGATTGCACCGTCAGAACGACATTCCAGCTATGAGTAATAAAAATAGCAGAGAGAATGTTAGTAATTAACGTAGAAGAAACCAAAACTGAAGTTACTACAACTGCCGGAGCATGTTTAAGAGCGTGATACCAGGTCGTAGTGTAAGCCAACAAGAACAGTACGGTAAGTCCGATAAAGAAAAATTGCTGTCCGCTTAGTGCCAGACTTTTCTGCAATACCTGCGGCACTGTTATAATCGTGGCCGACATAAGTACGAGAGAACCGAGTCCCATTCTAAAAGCTGTGACAATATTTGGCGAGACGGAAGTTAAAACCTTTTTAGCGATTATATTTTCCACGGCCCACAAAATTGTTGCAGCCAAGAGCATCAATTCGCCCTGAGAGAATTTAAATCCTTTAAAACCTCCGACAACAATATTTCCTGCAAATAACATTAGAACCGCCAAGATTTGTCTTTTAGATACTTTTTCTTTTAAAAAGGGCACCGCCATTAACATGACCCAAAATACCAACGTTTTATGGATGATCGCGGCGTTGACAGCGGGGGTTTGAGACAGACCCGTGAAATAAAGATAAAAAGGAAGTGAGCCTCCGATGATTCCTATTAATGTCAAGTAACCCAGGTCTTTTCTGCTGAGTTTGGCGATTTTTTTCCACTCGCCTGTTATCAAAACAATAGAGACTATCAATAGTGCCACTGCAATGTTCTTAACGGAAGTAAAATACAGCGCAGGTTTTATCGCATCGACAGCGAACTTATTAACGAAAATAGAAAAACCCGAGATAAACGCAGTTAATAAAGAAAGATATATTCCGCGGGTAGTGTTTGACATAAGTTTTAGCTATTCAGGCCAAACCTGTTTGCCTGTTTCCGTGTCGATGACAACAATTGCCTTCGTGGGGCATGACTGCGCGGCCATTACAATATTATCCGGTTCGTCATTCGCTCCGTCTACAAATACCGCTTTGTTATCTCCATCCAATTTAAATACAGACGGCGAGACCGCTATGCAGGACGCCGCACCAATACAAGATTCTCTTAATACTTTTACTTTATATTTTCCTATTTGAATTTCTTTATCTTCCATTAGTTTATGGTAAAGAATTTTCCGGCCTTAGGCAACATTTAAGTATATTTTTTAAATAGTTCTACGGCCGACGCCCTCTCCAGAGGCATTTCGACAAGCGGCTTATCTTTGATTTGAGGGATCTGCTCCTCATACGATGGTTTGTCCGACTTGTAAAAAATTCCCAGCGGAATCTTCTTCTCCCCGAACTCGAAAGCTCTATCCAAAGCCTTTTGTTTGTTTGTTGGATCATAATCCGGCTCCAAGTAATAGGTATTTTCGCGATAGTAACCGTGTGTGCAAACTTTATTGAAGGTCACGCAGGGCTGAAGGATGTCGATCAGTGACAGTCCTTTGTGTTTGTTCGCCGCAACTATGATTTCCGTAAGTTTCGGCATATCTCCGGCGTATGCCCGGGCGACAAATGTAGCGCCCGAAATTATAGCTAATGCTAATGGATTAAACGGTTCGTCGGGATTTCCCTGAGGAGTGGATTTTGTTTTAAAGCCGTGCTCGGACAGCGGCGAAGTCTGACCGGTGGTAAGGGCATATAAGGTATTGTCGTGTATAAGGACAGTCAGGTCATGATTTCTTCTGCATGCGTGGATGAAGTGATTTCCGCCCTCACCAAAACAATCGCCGTCACCTGTAAATACGAACACGTTTAACCGGTGGTTGACCATTTTCACGCCGGTGGCCACAGGTAAGGCTCTTCCGTGGAGCCCCTCAAACGAGTTCATTTTCATGAAGTTAACGATGTGGCCGTGGCACCCTATCCCAGCAACGATTGCGCTGTTGCCGTTGTCCCATCCTTCCTGAACCGCGGCGTTTTTAAAGGAACTCCAGATATTCAGGTTTCCACATCCCGGGCACCAGCTTGGAAAGTGGGGTGTTTTCAAATCGTCGATTTTTGTCATTTTTTACTCCTTATATTATTTACCGCATCAATTATTTCCTCGGGGTAAAACTGTCGACCGTCGTATCTAAGAAGGCTTTCGCTTATCTTAATTTTTGTATTTTCTCTAATTAGTCTCGCCATTTGTCCCGTATAGTTACACTCAATGTTTAAAATAAATTTTGCTCCGGACAACATTTCTTCCAGTGCTTCAGTAGGGAAAGGGCTCATCCAATTGATGTGTACATAATTTACATCATCTAGGCCTTTTAAAGCCTGGAGCATGGTGCCCTTATTACTGCCCCACGACAGTATCGTAATGTCTGCACTTTCCGGTCCATATAATTTAGGTTTTTTCATATCCTGTTCTTTGCACACTTTCAGCTTCGTCATTCTTTTTTCCATCATTCTAGTTCTAGTTTCGGCATCTTCGTTAGAGTAACCTACCTGATCATGTTCATCGGAGTTTGCTATGAAAAAGTTGCCGGAGCCGGGAATGGTCCTTTGTGAGATTCCGTCAGGTGTGAGTTCGTATCTTTGATATTCTTTTATTATTTGGGTTGAAAACTTTCCACGGTCTATTTTGTATCCTGAAAAATCCAGTAAAGGGTAGCTTTGAGTGTTTTCACAAATGTTTTTATCAATAATAAGGACAATGGGCGTCTGGTATTTGTCGGCCAGGTTAAATGCCTGCATGGTTAGTTCAAATGCCTCTTTTGCATCGCCTGCAGCCAGGACTATTCTTGGAAAATCACCCTGGTGGGCATTTAAGATCATCTGTAGATCGCCCTGGTCGCTCCAGGTAGGAAGCCCGGTGGCAGGTCCCGGACGCATTCCTTCTATGATGACAAGCGGTGTTTCCGTCATTCCGGCAAGCCCGAAACCCTCTGACATCAAACTGAATCCCCCGCCTGATGTGGCTGTCATGGCTCTCACGCCGGCATAGGAAGCTCCGATTGCCATGTTTATAGCGGATAGTTCGTCCTCAGGCTGTTTATAAATGTAGCCGAACTTTTCCTGATTTTCCGCAAGAACAGCCAAAATATTTGAAATAGGAGACATCGGGTAAATGGCTGCAAACTGAAGCCCGGACGCAATTGCACCGAGTGCCACACTTTCGTTGCCGTCAACGGCCATGTGAGGAACGAAATTACTGACCGAGTCAGACGGGACAAGAAATCCTTTTATAAATTTTTTATAATTTTCGGTGATATGTTTAAACCCTTGTTCAGCTACTAAAGCGTTAGCCTTAACAATTTCTTCACCTTTGTTTCCAAATTCCTCCGCGATTAATTCGTTAAGAATAACTAAATTTCCTCCGAGAACTGCGGTTACAGCACCCAAGGCGACGGTGTTAATTAATAAATCAGAATTTCCCGATTCTTTTGCTATTTTTGAAAGGGGGATACCGAGCAAAGCAACGTTCGGAGGAACTTTGGAAGTATCAATCTTGGAGTCTGACTCAAAAATCAGCGCGGAGTCGGCAGAAAATTCGGAAAAGTGTTTATTGACGGTGTCCTGATTTAATGCAATTAGAATATCGTTCACTCTTCTCGGCGCGGTGACCTCATCTTTAGAAATGTTCACCTGTAAAACATTGTGACCGCCTTTAATAAGTGACGGGTATTCTATCTGGTTATAGATGTGATAGCCCGAACGTATAGCGAGTTTAGCGAGCATCAATCCCGCTGATTTGACGCCCTGCCCGGCTTCCGCACCTATTTTTACCGATATTATTTCAGATTTAGACATCGTATTTTTCAAAATAGATCCTTTCTGCCGGGCACCCGTTGGCCATCAAAACTTTTGTAACATCATTAATCATAAATTTATTTCCGCACAAATAGGCCGCGCATTTACTTGCATCCGGAAAATCATTTTTAACCAGAGGCGTGATAAATCCTGTCGCGCCTTTCCACTTTGCACTTTCGTTACATACCGCAATATTATATTTAAAGTTGGAAAATTCTTTGGCAAGTAACGCGAAGTACTCTTCCATAAATACATCTTCACAATTATTAAGCCCGAGGTATAGAACTAAATTTTTCTTCGTTTTTTCTACCCTGAGTAGATATTCAAACATTAATTTTAACGGAGCTAGTCCCGAACCGGTTGCCATAAAAAGTATGATGTCTGCACCGTCGTCGGGTTTTAATGTAAACGCTCCGAACGGCCCCAAGTAAGTTATCACGTCCCCTTCTTTAAGAGCCTCAAAGAATTTTGAACCCGGACCTCCGGGAGTTGAGTCTACTAATAGATTAAATTTTGTAGGAGAAGACTGCCCGGCGACCGAATAACAGTTAATTCTGGTTGAAGAAACTTTCACACTCACGTATTGCCCGGGTTTTAACACTAAAGGCTTTTCGGCTTCAAATTCAAAATAGTGGATCTTTCCTGCCAAAATTTCAGCTTTCAAGGTTTTTGCCACCTTAAACTTAGGTACTACGGGTTTTGGCTTGTTTTCTTCCAGAATTACCTTTGTGTCAACTGCCCAGACATCATTTACCGTTACTATTACAGGATTTATTTCTATTTCCTGGATTTCCGGTGCCGCTTCGTACAGTTTTTGTAGGTCAAAAATCAGTTTGTAAAGCTTTTCCAGGG
>MEWF01000025.1:2805-5517 GCA_001773255.1 candidate division WWE3 bacterium RIFOXYC2_FULL_42_13 | reverse complement strand
TTCTGAAAAAGATATTAGTGTTTTAATTACCGATATCCATATGCCAAAAAAATCAGGAGATACTCTGATCAAATATTTTGAAATTAAAGATAAAAAACCGTTTTTAATTTTTGCGACAGGAGATAAATCTTTCTCTTTGGCCTCTTCGGCCTACTACGATGACGCTCGCTTTCTATTGCTAAAACCATTTGATGCAAAAATACTAAAAGAAGTGATGGATAACTGCATCTACCAGCTAGACCACTGGAACAAAATCTTTTCACCATTTAGCAGATAAGAGTTCCTTAATACAAAATGGGAGGAAGGAGTATCCTCCCCCTCCCCTCAACGACTTCGCAATTAACTAAACCCAGCCACGCTCTTTCGATGCTTGTGCTACGCGATTAATAGCAATCATATAGGCAGCATCACGCATATAGACTTTACGCTTTTGTGCTAATTTATGCACTTCATGATAAGCATGAGTCATCTTCTGGTCTAATTTTTCCAAAACTTCTTCCTTAGTCCAATAATAATTCATATTAGATTGAACTTGCTCAAAATAACTGCAGGTCACTCCACCAGCATTGGCCAGAAAATCTGGAAGCAAATAAATTCCTCTCTCATGAATTACTTTATCGGCCTCTGGAGTAGTTGGGCCATTGGCACCTTCTGCAATTAAACGTACCCGCGATTTAATCTTGGTAACATTTTTTTCAGTGATCTGATTTTCCAAGGCACATGGGAAAAGTATGTCGACATCTTGCTCAATCCAAGCATCTCCTGGAAGAACCTCATTTCCAAGTTCTTTGGCCTTTTGTGGATTGATTCCACCAAATCTATCAGTGATAGATAGAAGTGAATCAACATCAATACCGGCATTATTTTTAATCGTAAACGCCTTCTGATCAGCTTGTGACCAAGAAGAAACACAAATAGCTTTACCACCTAATTCCTGATATTTTCTAATAGCATATTGAGAAACATTTCCAAAACCTTGGAAGGCAGCTTGTGTTTTATTGGCCTGTATTCCTAACTCTTTTAGTGCTTCCCGCACAACGTAAACTACGCCGTATCCAGTGGCCTCAGTTCTTCCCAAAGATCCACCCATGCCTACAGGTTTACCAGTAATGAGTCCTGGAAATTTTCCGCCCATAATCGTTTCATACTCATCTAGCATCCACAACATATGAGCACCGTTTGTCATAATATCCGGAGCAGGAACATCTTGTAGTGGCCCAATATTGCGCGCCACTTGTCGAACCCATCCTCGGCAAATATTTTCTTGCTCACGATTGGAAAGATTATGTGGATCACAAATAACCCCACCTTTACTTCCTCCGAGTGGAAGATCTAAAAGTGAACATTTCCAAGTCATCCACATAGATAGTGCTCTCACGGTATCTACGGTTTCGTCTGGATGAAAACGAATTCCTCCCTTACCTGGGCCTCGAGCGTCATTATGTTGAACGCGAAATCCTCTAAAAACTTTAACTGTACCATCATCCATTTTTACGGGAATGTTGAAGTGGTACTCACGCATCGGATTGCGAAGTAGATCTTTTGTCGCATCATCAATTTCAATTTGCTTGGCAACTTTATCAAATTGCTTCTGCGCCATTTCGAACGGATTAAATGAACCGGCCATAGAACCTTCCTTTTGTAAGAGTTATTACGGTTAGTAAAAAAGAATACCGGTAATGATAATATGTTGATTTTGGCAGCGTCAAACAAAATAATGGGTATTTAATGGGTATTTAATGAGATGTTTAAATACCCACCAAGGCTCTGTTTTTTTTAGTGTAATTATTTAAGAAAAGGATCCATCGAAACCGGAACAATTAAATTAGGATCCGACCACCCAACATCAATTAATTAAGCAAAATATCTATTCTCGTCGACAATTTGACAAACGCTCTTCTTTCCAAGACATCATAAGTACCTCTGGCCTTTTACCTTCCTTAGTCAACAATATCCCTTCGCCGGTAGTCATGTCCAACTTGAGATCAGCATAAGTATATGTAGACCTATTCCAACCATTCGAGCTAGAAGAAACCCCTTCCAACTTAATCACATCATCCTTTAGATCAACTACTGTTGCGTCGCTAAAAAGATTTACTAACCAGCAGGTACGGCCGGCAGTCTGATTGTAAGTTGATAGCTGTAGACCGCTAAAATCATCTGTTCTTCCAGAAATCATGTAGTAATCACACGCATTATCTCCATGTTCTTCAGCATCATCGTTTCTGCAAATGACCGAATCGGCCCCTAGGGCCGCAAAACTAAAAATTGAGCCCAGCAACGTAATAACAAAAAAATTTAAAATAATAATAAGCTTCATCCCCCCCCCCTCCCTTTTTTTATACTGACAATATCGTCTCAAAACTCGATACAATCAGTGATATCGGCCCAGAACTATTGAGTGTATTCATCACTTGAGTGTGCCGGGCCCGGTTAATTACTACTTGAATGATAACCAAAAATTTCAATCGAAGCTATATTTTTGAAATTTTTACAGGAAAATAATTTCTGCTTTCCTAGACTGACGTTTTTCTTTGCTAGGGCCTCTAGCTTTGGCCCTCTTAACATTGTTCCAGCTATCTGTTCTCAATTATGGCCGTCTTCCCCTTAACTATGATACAAATTATCACCTAATGAAAAAGATAAATGATCAATCACAAGAAGTTGCTAACCTTGCTGCTCTCCTTGAGCAGTTATGCCTCTCAACTGTTT
>MEWF01000025.1:0-2779 GCA_001773255.1 candidate division WWE3 bacterium RIFOXYC2_FULL_42_13 | reverse complement strand
CCTGAACTGACAATAAATTCGTACGAAGTATCGGCCAACCCGCAAAATCTTCAGCTCATGATAAAGGTCGGCGAAAAACTGGGGGTGGACGCCGGTGGAGTGCCTTTTTTGGTCATAGGAAAGGACTCGATAATCGGCTTTGGCAGTGACGAAACTACGGGGGCTCAACTCGAGAAAAAAATTGAGGAAGCACTGCAAGATCCTCCCGAGGATATAGTAGCGCAGGTACTAGCTGAAAATCCCCAATTGGTAGCCGTAAAAACCTATCTCACAGGTGAACCAGAGAAAAAAGAGATTACCCCGGCCGAGAAAAAACCCTCGTTTAAACTTAACCTTGACCTGGAATCCCTTCCCCTTCCTGTTTTCACTTTTGTTATAGCCCTGATGGATGGATTCAATCCCTGCGCCATGTGGGCTCTACTTTTCCTCATCAGTCTTCTACTCGGCATGAAGGACAGGAAAAAAATGTGGCTGCTCGGCGGTACTTTTATCATCACGTCCGGCCTCGTTTACTTCCTATTCCTTGCGGCGTGGCTAAACTTCTTCATGGTCATCGGATATGCTCTGGTAATCAGATATATCATAGGTATTTTTGCCTTTGGGCTCGGTGTTTATTACTTATACGATTTCTATAAGAACAGGGGCGGCTGTGTCGTCAGCGAGAACAAAAAGAGGCGCGGGATTATCGAACGCATTAAAGAAGTTGTATTGAACAAGCATCTCTCAGTCGCATTGTTAGGAATGGTGCTGCTCGCAGCCTCGGTAAATTTGATAGAACTACTTTGCTCAGCGGGACTTCCTGCCGTCTATACCAAAGTTTTAAGCATGAACAGTCTTCCGGTCTGGCAATATTATCTGTACCTAATGTTTTATATTTTCATTTTCATGCTCGACGATATTATTGTATTTGTGGGCGCCATGATAACATTGCAGGCTTTCGGAATAAAAAATAAATATGCTAAATACTCTCATTTGCTGGGGGGAATTATCGTTTTACTGATCGGCCTAGCGCTTATTTTCAGACCCGAGCTTTTATCTTTTAAATAAACGGCTTCGTGGAAAAATCACCGCCCGTAAATAGAGTAAAAATGTTGACGGAAAAAAATATTTTGATATAATGTCTGAGCATGTCGGGGCAACCTGACATGCGCTGAAAGAGGCCAGGGACTTGTTCCCAGGTCTCTTTTTTTTATTCCTAGGTTTTAGAAATGTTTGCAACAAATTTGCATAAACATTCTCAATCGCTCCGCTTTGTGGTAGTCAAACTTCCTGGTCGGGGTGGGCGGACTCGGTCACCGGTTCGTGTCTGCTGACACGCCCGTCGACCCCCTCTCGCTCGCCTTCGCTCGCTACGAATCATTCTCATCCGCCCACACACAAAGAAAAAGGCTATCGCCCTTTGGGCAACACCCGCTTTTCCTGGTCGGGGTGGGCGGACTCGAACCGCCGGCCTCACGGTCCCGAACCGTGCACTCTAGCCAACTGAGCTACACCCCGAAAAAATCACTATCCAGTCGCTACATAACCTTCAAATGGTGCCCCCGGCGGGAATTGAACCTGCATCTTATTCTTAGGAGGAACACGTTCTATCCGTTGAACTACGGGAGCAGAGCAATAAGATTTTAACATACAAGTACCCTATTTCGTGACAACAAACATTTCAGGAGGAAGCCTGTACTTTTCTATCAAATCTTCGTTAGGGGCACCGTTTCTTACCAATATAAGCGCAAAGTCGTCGACATAGACCGGCGCCCACTCAGGATCGGCCAGCCTTTTGATAAGGAAGGGCTGCGCCCAGGGTGTGTAATCCCTTCTGTAAAAGAAAATAACGTTGAAACCGTACATGGGGTTCAATTCCCTCCACTTCTCCTCATTTTCCTGCATCGGAACATAAATTTGCCTGAAAAAATCCTCGGGGTAAGCCTCCGGCCGGTTGTCGACGAATACCTTTTCCTGCGGATAAAGACTGTATACCAGGTAACTTCCGATATCGTAGTTGTTAAATACACGACCCTTCAAACCGTTTTTCAAAAAGAATTCTGCCGATCCTTCCGAGTCTTTACCCAGTCCCATGCCAAAACCTCTCTGAAAGGGGGAAAAATAGCTGTTAGGGAGCAAACTAAGTAAAAACACCGTTCCAAATGAAATATACACTAACACCTTGTTCTTTATAGAACTAAAGGCGCTCATAAATACAGGCATTGCCCCGACAACGAAAAGCGGGAAAGCCCTTACATATTTCAGTGCCAGCAAGGTAAACACCAGAGAAGTTATAATAAGAGGCAGATCTTCCCTGACTTTCTTCTTATAAAGAATGAAGGAAAGACAACCTATGTACAACAGCACCACCAGCTCAAAGAAGAAATATTCAAACTTAGGATAGAGTCTTTGCATGAAAAATACGGATTGATTTTCGGCGATCATGTACCCGTAATTCTTAAAAATATTAAACGGGGTAAAAAGTCCTTCGAATGTAAAGGGGTTGAACACACTTGCCAGTACAACTGAAAAGAGCAGTATTAGCATCTTCCATGTCGAAGTGATAGATTTTTTAACAAAAATTAGGTGAGCTACGTAAATGGTCGCTACAAATATTCCTAACACAAAAAAGATATGAATATTTACCCAAAGCAGCTGCAGGAAGAAAAGAAGCGGGAGCATAGATTTGAACTTCAACCGCCCTTCCTTAAATATTTCGAAAATATAAATGTAAACTGCCACGAACAAATAACTAAAACTCTCGGGACGAACTTCTTTTCTCGAAGCAAATAGCGGTACC
>MEWF01000024.1 GCA_001773255.1 candidate division WWE3 bacterium RIFOXYC2_FULL_42_13 | reverse complement strand
TGCACCCCAGTGGTGCGTAATAACGGGAAAATCAGGGTAAGTATAAGAGTAGAGATTTGTTCTTAAAACAGTGCCTTGCTCCACAAAGAGCTTTCCGTTCATAAGGTGGCGCCCGAGATCAACAACGACCAGATTTATTTTGCTGAACAGAAAAATACCGAAATACAGGAATAGAAGTATTTTAGGAACGATTTTTAGAGCTTTTCCAGCTACTTCCCGACAAATCATTTTGACAACCGGATAAATTCACACACTTCCGTACACTTAAACACACAGACATCAGCAATGCTCTCCTCCCTGTAATGCCGACAAGGGCTGGCGCAGAAGTTATAGATACCTCCGATATTAAAACATTCTTTTAGCCCGATGTTCTCGCACTCCCGGTATTTCTTTAACCAGGTGCCTCCGGCCTCGCGGCACTGTGTGGATTTGTCCCCTATCATCAGGGAAAGGAAGTAAAAAATTGCCGCCATCATCAGGAGGAGAACGATAATTCTAAAGTCCTTATTAGTCTTCCACATTACTACGAGGTTCATTGTTTTTATTATATATAAAGTTGGTGTCCGGTCACAGGGGTGCTTATAAAGCTATTTTTGCAAACGGAATTCATGGTTAAATCACACCCGCAGCACTATGCGACACGTTGATAATATTAAGTTTTATTGGTAGAATCAGCCCGCAAATGGCTGAGTAACAGCCGAATAGTGATCTGTTCTGAGCAACCACCTCTTACAATCAAAGTCGTGGAATATCGGTCCGTCAACGGACAAAGGAGGGAATTAAAATGCGCACGCGTATTTCATTTTTCCAGTGGGTGGGAGCGAAAGTCTTTTTCGCTTTCTGTAGTTGGCTTCAGCTCGACGATCAATTTAATTATATCGAGTACCCGTCAACACCACCGGTATGGAAAGCTGTCGAAGCCCAACGCGGGGACACCAAAACGATAAACGTGATTTTCGGTACTCTTTCAGTATTTAAGGAGTTGACATTGACCGTCAAGTATCAAGACGAAAGATGGTATTTGTCAAACATACTGAAATACTCAGGCTGTGACCAATTTAAGAGGAAATGGTCGTACGAATTCCAGGTGAAAATAATTGAAGCCGGTTACGAAGAGGGGGGTTTTGCATTCGCACCAAAAGGAGAAAATATCGGTGAATTCAGATACCTTCCGTTGAAAGTCCAACGACAGAAGGCTAATGAGTTCATGAGCGGTAAAACGTCTTTCGTGTAAGAGAGGGACATCCCACGTCAGAGCATGGTTACAACACTCACAGGGTGTGCCATGCTCTTTTTTGTTCTTTTAGGTTATTGGCGGAGGGAGTGGGAGTCGAACCCACGATGCCCTTGCGGGCATAGCAGTTTTCAAGACTGCCGCACTAGGCCACTATGCGATCCCTCCACGTCGTGTAAATTATACAGGCAGTGGGTTAAATCAACCAATTAGTATTTTATAAATCTGATCAACCATAGATACGACAACGCAAGCGCCGGATAGACTGTAAGATTCAATTCCGTCATCATCTATCAATACCAGTGGCTTTCTGGCTATTTCTATCTCTCCACGAACATTTGTATACGAAAAGCTTGGCGATATTTCAAAATTTTCAACATATACCGAGGATTGGGTTACCGGAATAGTATTTCGGATAAGCACTTTTGGTATACCTTGCAACGAGTTAGCGGTACTCATAAGTTCACCTTCGGTATCAAGTCTCTCTCTGATAGATTCCTTTCCTTCAGAGTCCCCTTCTTTGGAAACTAGCTTCTCTTTGCCATAACCCACGCATCTCTCATTGTCACAAAGCAGGGAGTAACCGTTGCCGGAGTCGTCAGGAACAACAAATTTCGAGGGATTTAATGTTAAATTCTTGGAAGTTTTGCACAACGGACACACCTTTCTCCCGGTCATTCTAAGATCAATCAAGCTTTCCGGCACATCTATCAACACAAAAAAATCAGGATCCTCTCGGTGATTTATCAAATCGCGAAAATATAGAGAGTATGAAATCTGATCCAAATTTCTAGGTAACCCGTCTATAAATAAAGCTTTGTTTCCAATCCTATCAATTTCCATTTTAACAAGTGCAAGAATCAGGTCGGTAGGAAGCAGTGCGCCCTGCTCCCGATTTTGCAGCGAGGTTAGAGCGGCGGTCACAGATAGAAATCCTCTGTAGTTATTCTCAAGGTAATTCTCAATTTCCCGTTTCTTATCCGGGTACCCAATGTCCTCCCCGGCTTTCCTTACTAAATCCCCTATCGATACGTGCTGAAACCTATCTGAACCAACTATCTCCTCGAACATCTTAGCGTAAGTGCCTTTCCCAGCTTGTTTTTTTGCCATCAAGTATCCCACAAAAGTACGGCTGTCTAAGAATTCTTTAATTTGTTCGATCTTATCGCCTAATTTTTCCTTAAAATACAGTTTTCTTTCTACGGGATCGTTAAGATCGAAACTTCTGCTTACGGCGTAAGATTTGGAATTAAAAAAAGGTATTTTCAGAGGATCAGACATAGCTTTTATCGTACTTATACAGATCTTCGTGAACCCTTTTGTACGAGCATATCTCCTCGGGCTTAAACCAGAGGGCTATTTCAACCTCAGCCTCGCCGACAGAGCCTGAAGCATGTATTAGGTTATATATTGTTCTTTTCCTTCTATTAGCTGCTATGGCAGAATCCAAAGAATAATCACCTCTTATAGTACCGGGCGCGGCCTTAACCGGGACCGTATCTCCGGACAATGCCCGTACCCTCTCAACAACATTTACACCTTCAAGCACGATCGCCAGCACAGAACCGGACATTAAAAACTCCGCATTCCAACCCTTTACCAATTCGCCTACTTCCAAAGGGTCGGTGGTACCCATATTAGCCATCAAATCAATGTTGTACTTAATACAATCGTCTATAGTCCTCTGTCCTACTTTCATTTTCCATTCTCTGGAGTCCGGATAATGCTTACTCGCCAACTCTTTATCGGGTTTTACAAGTTTCATAGCGACCATTTTCATACCGGCACGCTCGAAACGATGTATTATTTCTCCGACGATGCCTCTTTGAACCGCGTCAGGCTTCAAAAGTACTAGAGTTCTTTCAATCATGGGTAATTTATAACATTAGGTTAGATTTTAGTCTAGAACAACATCGGAAACCTCGTAGCTACCGTCCTGGTAAATAGAGAGAACGCTGAATCTTGGTGATTGCCATATTTTTTGCGGGTACCCCTTGAAATCCGAGGTTACTGCACCAACCGCAAAGTGTACTAAACTTGACCTCTTTGGATCTACTTCAGAAGACGATTTATGGTGATCCCCCGCTAGCAATGCTTTAACCTCTGCGCTTTCTCTGACCAGGGATAAAAGCATCTCCCCCTGACTTCTTACCGCATCCTGCTTTTCAGCCAAGGCTTCATCAGTTACCTCGTCATTCGTACTCCCCATAAAAATTCTATTAAAAGGGGGCGCCAATTCTTCAGTATATAAAGGCTGCGACAACAAAAAGAAATCCGCCTGTGGTAGTTCGGTTTCAATCCAGGAAATTGCGCTCGGACCAATCACTGTGAAATTGGCAGAGTTGTTGAAATAAACAAAATTGTAACCTGAGATATCGGCTTCGCCGTACTCCTTTCCAAACACTGATACGAAATTCCCCGAATCCCAAGATTGGCCTAGGTCGTGGTCACCGGGCAATATAAAATATTCAACACCCGACTCCTCTAAAACATCCTTAATCTTATTCAAAGAAGGGATATCTCCGTAAGCCGTTAGATCCCCGAGGATAAAAACATTCTCTATCCCACGGTCTTTTACCTTATCCAGAGCAATTTTAAAATTGATAGTATCATCGTGAATATCCGATAAAATAGCAACTTCTACTACCGTGTCCTTGCCCGCATAAACATTCTTATCAACCTCGCCCTGTGGTCTGCTCGAAGATACCCCGGAGCCTAAATTAGTTTGGGAAATACGTTCGGCAAACTTACCCGCGACCTCACCGATCTGCCCCTCATCCACGTCAACGTTAATTTTGGCAAGCAACGAGGAGGATATCTTTCCGAAGCGGGCGGAATCTACTGCGTATAGCTCTTTTGCCCCCAAAGTGACCCCCAGAACCAGCGCGCTGAGAACCACAACGGAAAGTACCGATCTCACAAACCGGAGACCCGCATGAGTAGAGGAACTCTTACTTTTTGACTTACGCCCTAACATTGATAGTAGTATAAAGCTTTTACATCTTTTCCACTACTTCGCTGCCCAAAAGACCAAGGGATTGGCGCAGAACAATCATCGTTGCGTGTGATAAAAATAACCTGAATTTCTTCAAACTTTCGGAAGAAGCGTCCAATATGGAAAGTTCGCCATAAAAAGAGTTGAATTTCTGGGCAACCTCAAAGGTGTAATTCGCTATCTGACTGGGCGCGTATTCTTTGGAGGATTTCAATACGTATTCCGGAAAATGCACCAATACCGCCGCCAACGCTCTTTCCTTGGGGTGCATAGAAAATTCCTTAGGCATGGACTCATAACGGAATTTTTCACCGTCGATCTCAAAACCTGCCTTTTCAAGTACAGAGCCCGCCCTGGCGTAGGTATAAAGTAAATAAGGCCCTGTATTACCCTCGAACTTGGTCACGTGCTCATAATTGAAAACAACATCCTGCTTCGGGTCTACCTTGAGCATTCCGTATTTGAAAGCCGCCAAAGCGACTCTTTCCGCCGTTTCCCGCACTATTTTAGGGGTTTTTATACTGTTTCGTATCTCCTCTTCTTCAAGCGATATCAGGTCTTCCAGAACATCGTCTGCGTTGACCACTAAACCCGTGCGGGAAGACATTTTTCCCTGAGGAAGTGACACCATTCCATAGGCAATGTGAACTAATCTGTCAGACCAGTCGAAACCGAGCAATTCGATTATTTTAAAAAGCTGTCTGAAATAATCGGACTGTCTCATATCAACTACGTACAGTCTTTTGTCGAACTTATATTTTTCAAAACTTTCTTTCGCGAGCTGAAGCTCCTTGGTGGAGTAGACCGACGTACCATCGCTCCTTAATAAAACTTTGTCCGGAAGCCCATATTTTTCCAACCGCGCTATGATGGCTCCTGTCCCGTCCTTTTCGGCCAGACCCTTTTCCAGAGCCAGCATTGCGATCTCTTTTCCCACATTTATTTTTTCACTCTCGTATTCCCAGACATCAAACTCTACTTTCTGCTCGGAATAGGTCTTTTTCCAGCCCTCGTACACCCAGGAATTCATTTTTTCCCAAACCGCCCTTACTTCGGCATCTCCGGACTCCCATCGTCTCAACAGTTCCTGAGCTTCCTTCTCAATTCCGGGGTTCTTTTCGAATTCCTGTTCGTACATTGTGTAAAAGTCGCCCACGAAATGGTCGCTCTTTTTATCGGGCTGACGGCCGTTGCCGTGTTTTATGTACATAAGCATACTTTTGCAAATGTGTATTCCGATGTCGCCGACATAATTCGTCTTCACAACATCATACCCGCAGTAACTCAGGATTTTGGAAAGAGACGACCCGATAAAATTATTTCGGGCGTGTCCTATATGCTGGGGTTTGTTAGTATTAGGCTGGGAGTACTCGACAATTATCTTTTTTCCTGCGCCTAAGTCCGAAGACCCATAGGACTTATCTCCCATGTTTATATCCGCGGTATTATGAAAAAGAAATTTGTCGCACAGGGTAAAATTTATGAAGCCCGGAGCGTGAGGTTCAATTTTTCCGAAAATAGAATACAAACTGTCCTCGAACTCTATTTGTGGATTCTCAGACAAGGCCTCGTGCGCAATCTCTGTTGCTATCTGAAAAGGAATCTTATCAAGAGTTTTAGCAATTCCGAACGAAATGTTAGTGGAGTAGTCACCGAAATTTTCATTTTCCGGGATGTCTATTTCTATATTCAAATTGTCTAACCCATAGAGTTTATGAACGGCCTTAGAAATTAAGTCTTCTACTGTTCTCTTAACTTCGGATTTTCTAATTTTCATAGACAAAAGCATCATATCATTCAGCGGGATCTTATAACAACACTTCCCGCCATATCGGTGCGTATTACCCCGCAGCCTGCCGCCTCCAGTTCCAAAACAACCAATGGGGAAGGGTGGCCGAATGTGTTGTCCTTTCCCACAGATATTACGCATATTTTGGGCCTAAGCTCGGCCACCAACTCCCGGCTATAGCCGTTTACAGCGCCATGGTGCGCTATCTTTAGCACATCGAGTCTTCCCGAGATCAGCCTCTTCATCTTTCTGAGATCCAGCCTCTCCTGCGCCTCTACTTCAAGGTCTCCCAGGAACAGGGCATCAAAATCCTTGTATTTAGCAAGTAAAGCAATTGAAGCGTTGTTAAGGTTTTTGGGCATTTCATAAATATTCCCGTAAGGTACGAACAGTTTTATAAATACCCCGTGTATAACAAATTGTTCGCCGTCAAAAGTTTTTTTAACTTTATTTCCGAAGATATTTTTCACATTTTCGGGCACGGCGCGTCCGTCTAGAACAACGTCGTTATATCTAAGTATGTCAAATTTACACCTTTCTAGAATCCGTTTGAACCCCACAAAATGATCGGCGTGATTGTGGGTCAAGATTACCAACGGCAGTTTGCAACCCAAACCGGCTCTCTCCAAAATATATTTATCCGAAGTATAATCGGCCCCGCCGTCAATTAGCGCCACCGGGTTTCCGTTCATCTCAATATAAATCCCATCCCCCTGCCCCACATCTATAACATGCACGGCTATGCCCGGCTCACTTATCGAATGCCTATTCACTACAAGCTGAAAAAACACGATGTAGGACACGACAAAAACTAACTGAAAAAGAACCGGGCCTTTCACTTGTGCTTTTCCTTTGCCCTGACAATAAAAATGGTCAGTATTAAAAATACCGCATAATATACTATAAACACCGGCATAGGCATCTTCCACGCCACGCTGGCATTATTGAACCCGGAGAAAAAATTCACGGTCCTGATAAAAAAATCGCAGAACGGGAAAAGTACCATCCAAACAAGTTTTCCCGGTATAAGCAGAGCCGGAATACCCAGTACCGTGGTTATGGGGACCGTCCACAGAACGAGGGCGTTAACCAACAAACTTATAAGGCTTACCTGCCCGAACATTCCTGATATTAAAGGCCAAACCATTATCTGGGCAGCGAAACTCGCCGAAAAATCTCCCATCACTGACCATTTGTGCTTGAGTACTTTCAAAAGGAAACTTTCGACGGGATCGGCAAAGACAATTAAACCGAACGTAGCGAGAAAACTCAGATAAGTACTCGCACTGAAAAAATTACCCGGATTGATAAGTAGGACACCGAAGTAAGAGACTACCAATAAGCGCAGGGAGTTCAACAGGCGTCCGGAAAACTTTCCCACTAGCATAAAAGAAGACATTACCCAGGCTCTTAAGACGGGTGGTTCAAAGCCCGTAAAAGCTGCGTAGGAAAACGTAGTAATTATTGAAAGAAGTAAGTTCCTGACTTTGTACGGACTGCCGAAAATCTTAAGAGCGTACCCTGCCACCAGACTCATATTAAAACCCGAGACCACAACCACATGAATAGTCCCCGTGCGTTTTATTGCATCTTTAAAACGTGGGGATTTTGAAAGGTCGTCGACACCGATCGTCATACCCAATACCAGCTCGCTGTGAGGACTTGGGAGAAACTTTCGTGCTCTTTCCGATAAATGTTGCTTGATGGGTTCGAAAAACTCAAACGGACCTTTTTCCGGGCTTTTAGTGCAGGAAAAAATACCGCCCTGAGGAACGCAAAAATTTACTACGCGTCCTGCCGCAATTAACATTAGAAATATGAACCCAAGGTTTCGTTTTATTAACCGCATCTTAAATTTGCTTATACTTTTCCACCTGCCACTGCAAAAAATTTAAAACGAAATTAAATCCTTTATTTTTTCGTAAACGGAATTCGTAAGTCCGGACTTTTCCTTAAACTCCTCCACTCCCGAATAAGGTCTGTTGGCGACAATCTTTCCTGTGTATGTGGCACCTATGCCCGGAAGGGCGTCAAGCTCGTCGAAAGTGGCTGTATTGACATTTACCTTCCCTGCTACCGAAGAGGTTGTACCCGCAACTTCGGAGGAACTTCCGGAACTTTCACCGACTTGGGAAGGCTCCAACGACGCGAAAATCTCCCGGGAACAATTACCCTGGCCCACACTGTAACCAAGTGCTTCGAACGGGATAAATATCTTTTGCTCGTCTTTCAAGATCTGGGACAGATTAATATTTTTGCTGACCCAGTAATAGTCGTAGTCGGATGTAAAATCACCGGCAACTTTGATGGCTTCTATCGTTCTACTACCCTCTTTTAGATCGTATACACCGGGGTTGGACACCGCGCCTGTAATTTCTACGGCAATATCTTCAGCGTCAGTGCATATATTTTCAATGGCATTATCCGAAGGTTTATCAAAATAGAAAACGGGATACATTTGGGAAACAACATATCCGGCTATAAAGGCTGAACCTACGCCTAAAATGATCAGTATTCGATTTGAGAACACGTCTTATCGTAAATACGGCCGGTTAAAAAATAAATGGGGACAGTTCTAGTTTGAGTAGGAATCCGTATAATTAATTACCGCAGGATAAACGCAAGTCAATAGCCCATATACGGTGTAAAAGGGTTCTATCTCACTTATTACCGCATAATTAACGCACAGATCGGAACGACAAATGCAACGGTATAAAAAACGGAAAAGAAAAATTAATCCTCCAGGGCTTTGAGAAGAATATCTTTAAAAACCTTACTTCTGTTTAAATCCTTTAACAGAGCCACAAACCTTGTCTCGTTTATTCTGTAATACACTTCTCTGCCTTTCTTATCGTTCTTCAAAAATCCCAAAGCCGCTAAGACCCTAAGGTGATGGGATGCCAGGTTTTCCTCTACATTGAGCCTGTCTGCCACTTCCGAAACGTTCCTCTGACCCGTACTTAAATACTGGATAATCTTTAGGCGGTTCTTGTCTGCCAAGGCCTTCGAAACTTTTTCTAACATCATAGTGCCTGGAATATACAACATGATTTAAAATAATTCAAGGTTTGTCATTCTTTACCCTATATTGGACGGCCTCCGCAAGGTGGGCGGCTGAGATTTCCGGACACCCATCCAGATCCGCGATGGTTCTGGACACCGTAAGTATCCTGTGAACTGCGCGTGTAGACAGGTGGTATCTTGAAACGGTCATTTCCAGAAGTGATGAAGCATCCCTACTTAGCTTACACATGCTGTTAATATGATTGTACGGTATACCGGAGTTGTAACTGACCTCCAAAGGTTCGAGTCTGTTTCTCTGAATGAGAAACGCCCTGTTAATCTGCTCCCGGATAGGACATTCTGATCCGCATCCCCCACTACTACCCGCGTGCGCCGCTTCTATAGGAGAACCGGAAACATGGGTTAAAATATCAAATCTTTCTAATAAAGACGGGTTCATTCTCGTGTTGTAGGTATTTATATCTTTCCCGTTACATTTACACTGCCTGTCCTCCGTCCCGAGCAAGCCGCACATGCAGTTGTTGGCCGCTCCTATTAACAGAAAATCGGCCGGATAGCTGACCGGGGTGCCGTCACAGCTGAACTCAACTTTCCTGAGATCGATAACCGTTTTCAGCGAATTCAACACTTTAGGTGTAAAAAGGTGCATTTCGTCCAGGAAAAGTATTCCCTTATGTGCCAAAGTTGCCTCTCCGGGCATCCTGGGACTTCCTATTAAATCCCCTTCTTTAACAGAAATATGGGGTCTCCTAAACGGCGCTGTTACAGTATTTTGTACCGGCAATCCGCATAAAACTCCTGCTTTTATTATTTCCACCGCATCTTTTGATGTACCTGTGGGAAACATACCCGCGCTCTTCTCCGCCAACAAAGATTTACCTGTACCCGATGGTCCGAGCATTAAAATATTGTGGTGTCCTGAGATACTTATCGTCAAGGCACGCTTCGCATGAGCGTTTCCGAGTATGTTACAAAAACATCCCACCCTGTTCCGGTTCTTCCATTCATAGATATGTGACAAAGTCTGACTTTCGCTCGGTGTTATTTTACTTCCTTTAATGAAAATATCGGCCGCCTCTGACAAAGAGGACAATTTGTGTACATTCAGACCGTTTTTCTTTTCGTTGAAGTTATAAGACTCGCTGGGTATAAACAACCTACCAATTCTTCCCGACTCCCACTTGTCATCCATAAAGATAGTTTTACTTGAAGGGACAAGGTAACCTGCCGAATCGATACCTCCGTAAAACAGATCCGAAGTGCCGGGAACCGAGCCATGATGAGCAAATAAGATACCCATTGATATGGGAAACTCTATATCTGAAAGATCGGAAATTAATCCCCGCGAAAGCACGTTGACGTTAATTTTTTTGTTCGGGAACTCCAGTCCGGAATTGCCAAAAGCGGTGCGAATCTTTTTTATGTTTTTTGCGCACTCCCCACCTTTCACACCTGTCACCTCGACCCTTGGTATGCCCCTGGAAGAAATAGTTACCTCAATGTCGAGATCAACAACCGTAGAACCTTTAATAACAAACGTTCTGATTTTACAGTACATGATAGACTCCTTCCTTTTCGGAAATTAGGTTTTTCAGCATCATTCCAACAAGAACTCTATTTAACACGGGTGCCGGAATTCCTGTTCCGGTGCTCAGATCATCAAAGTTCAAACTCTTCTCCTTTAATATGGAAAGCACATCCGACTCGTTTATAGGTATCCTGTTGGCCGGAACCACTGTGTCACTACCGGGTGTTTCCGACGTAACAACGCCCATTTCTCTGATAATTTGCCCGGGCGACAGATAAATCTCCGCACCCTCAGCAATCAGTTTATTAGTTCCGGCCGATCTTTCGGTGTAAATATCTCCGGGGACACTGAAAATTTTCCTGCGGTATTTCGAAGCAAAAGACGAGGTGATCATGGAACCGCTGTTTAGAGAGGCCTCGACGACCAGAAGTACTTTAGATAGGGCTGCTATTATCCTGTTTCTTTTGGGATAGGTCCATTTTTGAGGTTTAAAACCGTCCTCAAATTCCGAAACTACCGCTCCTCCGCCCCCTACTATCCTTTTATATAGCTCTTTATTTGTTGAGGGGTGGACAATATCACAGCCGCAAGGCATTACGGCCACGGTACTGCATCCCGCACCTAAAGCTAATTCGTGGGCATGGCTGTCGGTACCTACGGTAAAGCCCGAAATAATAATAAGATCGGTGCCCTTTAAAAAATATAAAAGCTCGCGGAGAACCCTTATACCGTAAGGGGATATCCTTCTGCTTCCTACAATACCTAAACCTTTTTTACAAAGATCGGGTGGTAGTGTTCCCCGAACATACAAATTTTCAGGTAGCCCTTTTATGGAACCGGTCCACGGAGGAAAATCTACTACCTCTGTAGGAACCATAATAGTCATGTAAACAAATATGATACTGACGCCATAAAACACAATACCCAGGATTCTAACCAGATTAGAAAATACTATTTGCTATAATGCGGTTATGGAAAAAATGTTAAGCACCGAAGAACTTATATTAAAGGCACGTGAGGTGGGAGTTGATTTCGGCAAGGGTGATCCTTACAACAGACTCAGATACTATACTAAGATCGGCTGGCTTCCTCATATGACAAGACAGAAAGACGCCGACGGCAATATAAAGGGACACTACCCGGAATGGGTTTTGGGTCAACTCGTCACAATTGAAAAACTCAAATCCGAAGGCAGTGATAATGATGAAATTGCGAAACAAATAGAAACGAAGAGTAAATACACGAACCTACTGAACTTAATAAAATCCAAGGAAGTTAGAACCCAGCTTATCTCCTACTCCACCCTGATACTTCTGCTTATAATATCAGCCAACGAATTCGGGATCGTTAATATAGGTAAACAGAAATCCAGCCTTATAGAGGCCTATTCCTCACAGGGAACGAGCAGCGACGGCATTGAGATACTGGCGTCAGGGTCAGCTATAGTGCCTAAAGGTCACTCCGCCGTCTTCGTAAATAGTAAAAACCTAACTGCCGACGCTAAAGTGATCATTACTTTCACCCAAAGCTTTTCACCGGCTACAGCATATTGGGTCACTAATGTAAAAGCAGGCGAAGGTTTCGAACTTAGAATCGACACGCCACTTTACTACGACACATCTTTTAACTGGTTCGTGTCCAAATAGCGCAACAGAAACAAATAACCACCCCTTTCCCTTTACGAGAAAACCTCTTGACAGACTTATTTTCTGCGTACACACTTGATATATGAAACAGAATAATAATTTAACCTTCATTCTCGGGTGGATATCGAAAGCTATCCCGCTTTACTTACTCCCTTTCCTAGTACCAATTTTTTTCCTGCCGATCACAACTGAGTTCTTCGAACTGAACAAACTCACGTTAATAATCTTAGGCACAATACTACTGGCAATGCTCTGGGCGGTAAGGCTCATGACGGGTCAAAAGATAGAACTTGCGAAGTCCATCATAGACTTTCCCCTTGTCGTGTTTACAAGTGTATATGCCTTAGCTACGGTCTTTTCCATGAATAAAACCGTCAGTATCTTCGGAAGCCAGGGAAGGTGGTTGGGATTATTCTCATTGGTGGTCTTCGTAATCTACTACTACATCGCGACACCTCTATACAGGAACCCCAAAGCCATAAGGACAGCTGTATATGCTTTCCTTACCGGTACCGGGATAGCAACCTTCGTATCACTCCTAAGCTACTTTAACATTTTTATTTCTTCCGCTACATACATGAAGCTACAGAACTTCTCTTTCTACGGAGGTACTACACAAACAGCGATGTTTGCATCCCTATCTATTGTGATGGCACTTGTGCTCATAGCCTACGAAAAAAACATGTTGATAAAAATAGGTCTTGTAGGGGCAACTATCCTGAGTATCCTTTATGTCGCTTTAACCGGGGCACTGGCCGCGTGGGCGTTACTGGTGGTCGGAATAATCGGGATGGTCTTTTACGTCGATCTCTCTAAAGTATTTAAAGAGGGTGTTTACTATCTCGCCATACTGGGAACAACCGCAGCCTTGGCCATAGTATTCCTGGTTCCCGCTACACGAAACGTACTGGTAAATCCTAATTTCCCTAAAGAACTTAGTCTTCCTGCAAAAGAAAGTTGGGTCATTGCGTCATCGACGATCCAAAACTTTCCGCTTCTCGCAACGGGACCTGCAACATTTCAAACCAACTTTACCCGTTTCAGACCTATGTCTCTTAATGCAACCGAGTTCTGGAATGTAAGGTTTGATATACCGTTCAACGAAATATTCAACATTATTTCCACGGTCGGTATATTAGGACTGCTCGCAACCATATTCCTGGCTTCAAGGATAATGAAGCTTGCCAACCAGACCAAGTTTACCGACAGCCGGGAAGGACTTACTGAAGTTTTGAGCCTTTCTCTGGTAGCCCTGGCGTCCTCCTTTATATTTACTTCCGCATCGGTAGCATCAATGTTCATGTTGTTCACACTTCTCGCGTTGCTAGTAGCCGCTCATACATCCATCGATGAACACAGCAGAGTTGCACAAATCAGCTCGGTCGGTGCGAAAGACATCCAAGCGGTCGCTTCATTGGGCGATAGCTCTGCGATAAACAAGGAGTACTCCAAGTTCATCTTCGGTGGAGTCATAATCCTCGCGGTCGTTTACGGAGGCTACCTTTGGGGTAAAAACTACATGGGAGAGTTCTACATGAGAAGAGCCGTTTTAGCCCTTATAAATAACGATGGGGCGGGTGTATATGAGAATCAGAGAAAAGCTATAGCGGTCAATCCGACAAGAGATTCCTATTACAACTCCTTCGCCCAAACCGACCTCGCTTTGGCGAATAACATAGCCGGAAAAGAAAATCTTACGGATGCCGAAAAGCAGACGATACAGGGTTTGATCTCCGAAGCTATTACCACAACAAGAGTCACCACAGAGGCCATAAATCCTCTCAGCGCGGCTAACTGGGAAACAAGGGCGTTGATATACAGAAGTATCCTAAATGTCGCTGACAACGCTTCTGAGTGGGCGGTATCGGCATATAACACTGCCATACAGCTTGACCCCACAAACCCGAGACTAAGGCTCGACCTCGGCGGAATGTTTTACGCACAGAAGGACTACCTGTCGGCAGCCAATCAGTTCAGACAAGCCTTTGCGCTAAAGCCCGACTATGCGAACGCCTATTACAATTTTGCGCAATCTATGATCCAACTGAACGACCTGCAAAGTGCAAAACAGGCATTCGAAGTAACCAAAACTCTTGTACCGGCCGACTCAGAGGATGCAAAACTTTTGGATAAAGAGATTGCAGCCGTAGACGAGAAGATCAAGGCAGCCGGCACCACAGGACAGGTTAAACCCACAGTAGAGCAGATAACCGCTTCACAAAATCAGGGACCTACGCAACAAGAGCCTTTGGTAAAAGCAGGTGAAGAGCAACAGATCGAAGGTCAGAATCTTGATTTAGGAACATTGCCTAAAGAGGGACAATAAATCTTTAGGTAAGCAGGCTTTGAGAACAGAAAACCCCCGCTCGGCGGGGGTTTCTTTTTGGCTTGTATTTTATGGTGGACCGTAGGAGATTCGAACTCCTGACCTCTTCCATGCCATGGAAGCGCTCTACCAACTAAGCTAACGGCCCCAGTTAACAAATAAATGCTTAGGAATTATATCAGATGCCCCTGGGAGTAAAAGTTTTAACACTTTCACGGCCAAAAACCATTCTCTTATTCGGAAGGTTCTCTATCGTAAACAGTTTTACAGGTTTTTCAGCATTAAACACCGGTCTTTTCGGGTTTTCCTCAAGAATCTTTTTAATCCTGCCCATCAGTTTCTCTATCCCCTCCCCCGACACACCGGATATGCCTTCGGCGTTGATACCGTTCTTTTTAAATTCTGCAAAAATATGGACGGTACTGTCCTTAATTTCGGTAATGTCAATTTTATTGATAACAACCAATTCGGGTTTATCCACTAACCCCTTGCCGTATATTTCCAACTCTTTTCTTACTTTCCTGTAATTGGACAGGGCATTTTCCGCCAATTCCGAACCACCTTCCCCGGAATAACCTTCCATCGGATCAATCAGATGCACAAGCACCCTGGTGCGCTCCACGTGCCTTAAAAACTCATCCCCCAAACCTTTTCCCTCCGAAGCTCCCTCAATTAAACCGGGAATGTCGGAAACAATAATGCTCTCACCATTTTCCAGCTCCATTACACCTAAATTCGGAGAAAGAGTGGTAAAGGGATAGTTCGCAACCCTCACATTGGCGTGGGTGAGTTTGTTCAATAACGTGCTTTTTCCGGCATTGGGTAACCCTATAAGACCTACATCAGCTACAAGTTTTACCTCAAGCTTGATGTCTTTCTGCTCTCCCAAGGTTCCGGGAGTGTACTGAACAGGTGTTTGGTTTGTAGAACTGCGGAATCTAAAGTTTCCCCGGCCGCCTATGCCGCCCCGGGCAATGAGAAATTCCTTTCCGTCATCATCCATATCGGCAACCAGAACCTCGCGTCCCTCTTTTAGTTCATAGACTAAAGTACCCAGGGGTACTGAAATTCTGTAATCTTTGCCATCGGCTCCGTACATTTTCAACTTGCCGCCGTGTCCCCCGTCCTCGCCCGCGTACATCTCTTTTGTCCTAAAATCCCTAAGAGTAGCCATGTTCCTATTGGCAACAAAATATACGCTTCCGCCATCCCCGCCGTCACCTCCGTCAGGCCCTCCTTTCGGAGTACCTTTTTCCCTGAAAAAAGAGACTTTCCCGTCCCCGCCGTTGCCGGCCCTTAGTTTTATTTTCACCAGATCTATCATTTTTATTGAATAAAATTAAAAGGATCCTGAGCGATACCGTTATATTTAATTGTAAAGTGAACGTGGGGGCCGGTCGATCTTCCGGTGTTACCCATAAGTCCTATAATTTCGCCACGCGAAACTTTCTGGCCATAGCTTACATCAATACGGCTCATATGGCCATAAACTGTCTCATAACCATTTCCATGATCGATCCTCACGTGCAATCCCAATCCAAAAGGATCCCACCCTGCTCTGACCACTGTCCCTGAGGTACAGGCCAGCAATGGAGGTAGGGCAATGTTATGGGGTGTGGCTATATCGAGGCCATCGTGGTACCAACTATAGTATTGAGTAATTATCCTGACCGTTGTCGGCCAAACACAAAACCCTCTGTTGGCAGACGCCGCAGGAGAGATGCCTGTCGACGGAGCCCCTGAATATACCGAAACTACCGGCACAATTTTAGGCACTTTTCCACCGGGGATAACTAGTTCCGTGCCAAGAGCCAGACTTGAGGTATCTAACAAGTAATTAAAATCGGCCACCGCTTGTGTCGGAACGTCATATTTTAATGCGATTGAAGTAAGTGTGTCTCCTCTCTCAACCGTATGAATTAGACCGGCCACGGGGGGTACTGTTATGTCCTGCCCTACTTTGAGTATCGAGTTGTCGGAAAGGTTGTTAACATATTTCAATGCGTCAACTGATATTTTGAACTTTTGCCCCACGCTGTAGAGAGTATCTCCCGACTCAATCTTATACACGTAAGATTCGGTTCTCTTTCTCTCCTCGGGTACGGTCGTCACAGCCATCTCCCTCTTTGGAATGATGTCGCTCGACGTGGCTATATAGTCCGCTCTAACCTGAGGACTTGCAATAAAATCGTAGCTGCTCAAAACCTCACCGATCGTGAAAACTACCAACGACACTGCGACAACAGTGGCAAAAGCCAATGGTCTGCCGAGCTTCCCCCGAGACCAGATCAGCTTTTTGACGACAAAAGATTTCGCCGCCGAGGGTAATTGGAACAAAAAATAGATGACCGCCCCGATCAAAAAAAGGAGGTCCACAATCTTGTCCCACAGATACTCCAACAGAGAACGGAAAAACTCCGCCCATATGTTTACGAACTGTTCAAATTTGTTACGTCCTTGGGGCCTAAATCCTTCGAAACTGAGCTGAAAAAAACGTTTAGACGCCGGGCGTTTAATAGTAAAAACCATAACCGCTGACTAGTCGGAGGGCACTCTACCGATTTTACCAATACCGCAATTTAACGGCAAATCCGAAACCCGGGGGTATTTTATGGATTAGGCTCCCGTGTGAAGAGTATCAAGAAAGTCCTTGTTGGTCTTTGTCTTCTTGAGTCTGTCTATCACAAGGTCAGTGGCATCCCTTTCGTCCAAAAGATCGACCATTCTTCTCAGCCTGTATACCTTTTCCAGTGTAGGAGCATCGAATAACTGCTCCTCATGTCTTGTACCGCTTGATTTTATATCTATTGCCGGGAAAATACGTCTTTCGGACAGACTTCTATCGAGTCTCAGCTCCATGTTACCGGTACCTTTGAACTCCTCGAAGATAACATCATCCATTCTTGAACCGGTCTCTACCAGAGCGGTCGCAATTATGGTTAAACTGCCTTTTTCCTCAAAGTTTCTGGCGGCACCGAAAAAGTGCTTGGCGGGATATAAAGCTGCGGGATCAAAGCCGCCTGTTAAAGTTCGTCCTGAAGGAGGCGCGACCATGTTATACGCACGGGCGAGTCTGGTTATAGAGTCCATGAGAATGACAACGTCCTTGCCTCTTTCGGCCAATCTTTTCGCTCTTTCCAGACACAGTTCCGAAACGCGGGTCTGTTCTTCCGCTCTTTCATCGAAATTACTCGCGTAAACTTCGCCTTTTACATTTCGGCTAAAGTGTGTGACCTCTTCCGGACGTTCCCCGATGAGTGCCACCATTAGCACTATTTCCGGATGATTGGTCGTTATACCGTTGGCAATATCCATTAACAAGAAGGTCTTACCGGCTTTGGGAGGAGCAACGAGCATCGCCCTTTGCCCTTTTCCGATAGGCGCGATCAGGTCGATAAGTCTGGTGGAAATAACATCTTTGGTCGTTTCGAGCTTCATCCAGTCCTTAGGGAAAATAGGTGTAAGCTCGGTGAAATGAGGTCTTTTCCTCGCACTTTCGGGCTCGATGCCTTCAACGGATTCTATCCTAAGCAAGGAAAGATACCTCTCCCCTTCTTTGGGAGGTCTTGCGTATCCTTTTATGCTGTCACCTTTTCTAAGGTTAAATCTTTTTATCTGAGAATGACTAATATAAACATCGCGGGGGAGATCTGATTCGACTTTTTCTCTCTGTCTTATGACGCCGTAGTCGTTTAATATCTCTAGCATTCCTTCTATACCGACGGAATCGCCGTTGGAACCATAATCCTCCGGAGAATTATTAGGTTTGTGCTGATACGAATATAATGGAGCCGCCACTGCGGGAACTTCTTTTACACCTTCCGTCTCAACAACAGGAGAAACGCTCTCCACATTATCCGCCGCCGGAGCTTTGGAAACAGGCGTTTTCTTCCTGACACCGAAAGTGTCGGTGGATTGAACACCATTATTAATCAAATTACTATCTTTACTTGTATCTACAGTTTTTCTAATCGGCATATTTAATTGTTTAAAAATGAAATTTATACATCAATCTGTTCAGGCGCTTGCCTAAAGCCGGGAGATAGCCACTGCCCCTTGCTACCTCCCGACTTTAAGCCTCATCCGAATCAAAAGGAATCGATAAGTTCGGCCTTCACAACGAGTCTTTTATCATACGTCGATTGACCGGGAAGCCATATTCCACCGCAGGTGATCAATGTTAACTCCGATTTGCCTTTGGTATCTTCCAATACCTCAAGCCTATCTGGGTCTTTGATATCGACTAAAAAAGAATCGACGATCTGGTAAGCATACAATCTACCTAAACTGTCTTCTAAAAGAACTGTATCACCTACGGTGGCGTTTTTCAACTGCCAAAAAGCGGCGGGTCTACCAAGATTGTCGTCGAAGTGTGCGTTGATTATCACATTACCCTCTTCACCGGGCTTAGCGCTCTTTTTGTACCAACCCGCTTCGTTCCATTTTTTAGGAGTATCCAAAGTACCGTCGGCCTGTAACCCTACTTCAACAATATCGGCGCTAATATTCCTTTCTTTTATGGAAACGTGGATAGGAGGCATAAAAATAGGCTTTGTCACCGGTTCAAAAACCGATACCTGTTCCTGTACGGGTTGTTCTACGGATGTTTCGTCTTTCCTGACGAAATCCGGTAACAGACCTTTTGCATAGGCAAGATAACCACTACCCAGCAAAAGAGCCGAAAATAGTATTAAAAATATAAATTTTTTTGGTCCGTTAGATAAATTCATAGTGAAATTATGTGAAAATTTTAGGCAAGGAACAGAATGGTCGAGTAAGTAACCCAAACCCAACCATTCTGCCCCCTGCCCAAAGGCAAAGGGCAAACGGGGACTTCATACAGACGCGTGTCCGTAGAAGTTTATCTCGGCGGGATAACCCCAATAGGAGTTATCTTTTCTTTCTCAGAAAAGCTCCGACTAGCAATGATCCGATTCCTGCTATACCTGTTACCGATACAGCTCCGGTTTCGGGTAACTCTTTAGGTTCGCCGTCACCGAAACATACAGTGGCGGTGTCAGAACCTTCAAATTCGTCACCCCACTGAACTTTAGCTTTGTTTACTATACATTTGTCAAAAGCTTCATCCCTATCAAACTCATCCGAATCGATCTTAGCCTTTATAATAAAGGTTTCGGTCTCACCGGGTTCGAAATCGTCCCAGGATTCCGTCAGACCTGAGCCTCCTACTCTATCCATTTCTTTAGGTAGAGAATCGCTCATCTTCATGTCATCAAAATCTATGTCGGCGTCTTCATCAGAAAGGTTTTTGATCTTTATTCTAAACTCTACGACATCGTCTTCTTTGACGTCGGTGACTTTAGATTCCCAATCATCGTCCCCTTCTATTCTGACTTTCTTTTCTATGCTAAACCTCTTATTGATTATGCAGGTTTCGCCTCCACCGTAATTTGACTCGCAATCAGCAAGGGCTTTGTCGCTTGATAAAAGGGACAAGCCTGCTACGACTATTACCAAAGCTATTAACTTGTAACCTTTTTCTTTCATATAATTTAAATAACAAAACCCATACTGATCTTGCCTTACGACAAGTTAAATATGGCAGTTTTTGTTGATCTGGCAGGGAACTTAGTACTCCTGGACTGATCGTACAGATCAATCATGTGGGTATTCTAGCCTAAGTCGGCTTTTTTGTCAACACTATGGGGTTGTCTGGGATGGGACGGTTGGAGGTCAGTTCTCAAGACCGTTGGGATACTTTTTAAACCACCTAACAAGGTTGTTAATACCCGTCTCCAGGGGTGTGGAAGGGTTCCACCCAAGGACGGACTTAGCCTTATCGTAGTTGGCGTAAACCTCTGCATATTCTCCTTGGCGTATCTCTCCCGGAAAGCGGTCGAACTTGTTTCCCACAGTTTTCTCTACTTGGTCAATTATTTCATATACGGTAAAGCCTTTTCCCGTTCCCAGATTGAAAATGTCGCTGTTTCCGCCGGATTCCAAATACTTCACGGCCTTGAAATGTGCATCCACCAAATCGTTTACGTCAATGTAGTCTCTGACCGGAGTACCGTCGCGGGTATTAAAATTATCGGCACACATTACCCTGAAGGGAGAAAGTCCCATGGCACCCCTGACCGCGCTTTGCACAAGATGTACAGCAGGCAAAGAATTGTAGCCAATGTCACAATCCGGATCGGAACCGAACACGTTAAAGTAGCGGAAAATTACGTAGCGCAGTTCGAACAGCTCCGAGTACCATTTTATAGCTTTCTCCACCATAAGTTTTGATTCCCCGTATGGATTAGTGGGATTCTGCGCATGTTTTTCGTCTATAGGCAAATATTGAGAGTCACCGTAGGTAGCGCAGGTAGAAGAAAAAATGATATTCTTTATACCGGCTTCCTTCAAGCCTTCCAGAAGGTTGACCGAACCCATCACATTGTTAAGAAAATACTTGTGGGGGTTCTGCATGGATTCGTTTACCGATAGCACCCCGGCAAAATGCAGTACCGTAAAGACGTTTTTCATACTTTTTGCCTTCAGTATCTCCCGGACCTTTTCTCCATCCCGTAAATCGGCCTCTATCACCTCGAGTTCGCCGTACTTTTTTAGGTTCTCCAAAGCCTGCCTACGCCCTGTCGTAAAATTATCCAGAACGTGAACTTTGTAATTTTCCTTTAACAACCTCTTAACTGCGTGACTTCCTATGTATCCCGCTCCTCCGGTGACTAAAACCTCATTCTTCATAACCCTCCTTTTCCTCGGAAGGCTTTTCTTTATACCTGAGAGAATATACCGCCACGGGAATAAGGACTAACAACCCTAAGTACTCTAAAAGCTCGGGCAAAAAGATAAATTTTATACCCGAAACATCCTTTTTTGTTTCAAACACCCAACCGTTTGCCCAGTTATTAACTGTAACGTGTTTGGCATTGCAGGGTTTTATACCGCAGAAAGCGGTCCAGCCATTTTCGTAGGCTTCGTTCAAAACGACTAGTTGCTCTCCGGGATCCGGCAGAACACCGGTGTGGAAACTGCGCAGATAGTTATAGGGCAAGGGTGAAAGGCGTACAGATTCCAGTTGATTCTCTGTGTAATCGCTGCCGAAAACAAGGTTGGAAAAATTCACTGTGTAACCCATTTCCTCGCCCATGGGAGGGATCAGGTAGTGATAACTTTCCATTGACTGGTTCTTGGGAAGCTCTACATACAGATCGCACCTCTTTGAAAATTCATTGGTTAAACACATACGCAGAGGCGGCCCCTCCACATTACGTGCTCTTATTTCCAAAATGTACCCCGTATTCTGCGGTAAGTACGGGAAGGGAAAAGAGTCACATACGGCGTCTTCAACCGAAGAATAAGTTAAAATACCCGGCATACCCGAAACATTGGGTATTTCATCTTGATTTTGCATTAAATTGCAGTATCTGTAGTAATGATCCATATCAACGGCATTGCCGCCAAAAGACGTGTTCTTATCCACTTTATACGGTTCGGACACAAAGGGTGTGAGAACTTTGAGCTCGTCGAGAATTACCCGGGAAGTAACGGTGTCCTCTACAGAATATATTTTGATATTCCTGAATGTGGTTGCTACGGGGCTGTTGCTACCTAAGGCGTTTGAGTTAAATCTGAGAAAATAATCACCGATACCCCCCTTAATGGTAAACATGTGAACACCGTCCCTGTAGTAGTTCTCGCACAAACCTGACTTGCTACTGAAAACGCATATTGAATAGGGGCTGGCTGGGGTAATGTCGGCTTCTATGACGTAAGGGTGAGAAACGCCGCTCTCTGCGTCGCCTTCAAGGACCGATGCGACCGGAAGTGTGAGACACGCTTTCAATCCACTGCCTGTCAGAGTAAACCCATCCTCCAGTCTTTCGACCTCATAAGAACTCTGTCCGTAAAGATCGCTGCAAGGCTCGAGTTCGCCAATAGATCCCGCTACGGACACATCGCCTTGTTTCAAAGTGTAAATATCAAGATTATTGGGGGCACCGATGTTGTAGTAGAAACTGACCTCTTTTTTTCCATATTCGAAAGAGTTTAGAAATAGTCCCCGCGGATCGTTGTTGATCGACATTGCCACCGCAGAGCCACTCTTAATCCCGTCAAAAACTGTCCTTACCAACTCTTCGCCGGAGGATATGTGGTTCACGGAAAATACCAGGCCCGTATCT
>MEWF01000023.1:0-23816 GCA_001773255.1 candidate division WWE3 bacterium RIFOXYC2_FULL_42_13 | reverse complement strand
CACTCTTTTGTAGTGTGCGCCTCTTTTTTGTCTCGTTCTTGATAAAGAATGTTTTCTCTTTGGTACTGCCATACAGTGTGAAATATAAAGGTTTGAGGCTTTGCTGTCAAATAGAATTCGAGTTTATGGAAAAAAGAAAGCCGCTCGATAACCTTGTGGGTTATATAAGCGGCTCTTGATGCGGGTTTAGCGACTAGAGGGCGGAAGCAAATTTCTTTTTACCGTTTCTGCCTCAACAACGGGGATGACTTCTTTCGCATACCAGTTTGTCAGTTCCACACTCCAATGAACTCCTTTGGGAGTGTGTTTGTCGACCCACCACCTGATTGGGAAGCTGTTGCGATCCATGACGTCTCTACCGGTGTATCGGTCAACTTCCTTGCCATTCACCCTTGCCACCATTTTTATGGTTACATCTTGAAATGGGGCGATGGTTACTAGGATTTCGTGGTTACCCGCCTTAAGGGTTTTTGCAATAGTCAAACCCTTATTGTAAGTACGTTCTTTATCGAAAATCATTTCTGCTCTCCTTTTATATTGGTCAGATTACGTACTATGGGATTCTACTACACCACGACGTCATTATCAAGTGCTGCTACTACGCTAAACGTACTGTTACCGAATGCTCTACTATCGGTTATGCAAAGATTTGCCATCTTTATCATTGCCGCAACTGCGTCAGCATTTTCTGGCGAGTAAAAATAGAATAATAATCCGTGTTCTTTCAGTCTCTTAGCGATTAGTCGTAAGAGGTATTTTTGGCTCAAATCACTATAAAAAGGGTCCATAAATATCAGATCGTATTTTTTGTCGGTAGCCGCGACATACTTAACGGCATTTTTTAAAGTAACAGAGGATTTATCGTAAAACCCGCAGTTTTCCACGTTTTTTCTTATTGCTTCCGCACTCCCGCTGTTTCCGTCAACAAAATCGCACCAGGCTGCTCCCCTGCTCAAAGCTTCTATTCCTAAGTTTCCGCTGCCTGCAAACAAATCCAGGCATACCGAACCTTCGATCTTTTCCCCTATAATAGAAAACATCGAAGACTTGGCAATTTCCTGAACTGCCCTAAAACCGGGTATTTCCGGTGCAATAAGCTTTTTATTTTTCGCGGAGCCTGTTGTTACTCTTAATTCCATATCAGTTGTTAGGTATATATTCTCCCGCTTCCTGTGTCAACCTTTCCTTTAACAGGGGGTAATAGTCCAAAAATGGGTAAATTTTTTGGGCCTCCTCTTTCGCGTCTTCCAGCATTTTTACATTAAACATATCGGCTATCCTGAATCTTTTAAAACCATGCTGGTTTGCTCCGAAAATGTCGCCCTGTCCTCTCACTCTCATATCTATTTCGGCCAGCTCCCTGCCGTTGTCTATTGTTTCAAGATTTTTAAGTCTGGCGTAGGCACTTCTTGACGGGGTACTTAAAAAAGTTAGGCAGAACCCTTCTTTTGAGCCCCTTCCTACCCTTCCCCGCAATTGGTGTAAACTGGCCAGTCCGTACCTTTCCGCGCTCTCTATGACCATTATAGCGGCCTCAGGTACGTCTATTCCCACCTCTATGACCGGGGTGGACACCAGCACTTTTATCATGCCCTTTCTGAACTTTTCAACGACATCTTCTTTTTCCTTGGGTTTCATTCTTCCGTGAAGTAACCCCATTTCCACGTCTTTAAAGTAGGTTTTCTTAAGTGCCGCGTATTCCGCTTCGGCGGCTTTTACATTTTCCAGCATGAGTGCGTCGCTTTCCTCAATTAGAGGGCAGACGATAAAAGTAGGTTCGTTTTTCTGTCTGATCCATTGGTAAGCCTTGTCCCGCGCGTTTTCCGGTATAACTTTGGTCGAAACTTTTCTTTCTTTATTGGGGTGTGTGTCCAAAACCGATATTGAAAGGTCTCCGTAAATGGTAAGGGCAAGTGTTCTCGGTATCGGTGTGGCGGTCATAGCCAGTAAATGGGGTACTGTGCCGTCGTTTGCCATCTCAAGGATTTTTCCTCTTTGCTCGACCCCGAACCTGTGTTGTTCGTCTATTACTACGAGCTCGACGCCCGAAAACTTTTCTTTGGAGTAAATGAGGGCGTGGGTGCCGATCAGTATGTCGTAGTCATCGTTCTCAGGCTTTGTAGAACCTGTAATTAATGCAATTTTTACTCCCAGTGGAGACAGTAGACGACTAAAGGTTTCGTAGTGCTGAGAAGCAAGTATTTCCGTGGGTGCCATGTAGAGAGTTTTATGTCCATTAAGCTGGGTATTGTAGGCAGAAATTAGGGCGACCATAGTTTTTCCGGTACCGACATCACCTTCAAGTAAACGGTTCATGGGGTGTTTTTGTGCTAGATCCTTCAGGATTTCATCTATCGATTTTTGCTGGGAAACGGTGAGTTTAAAAGGTAACGATGCTATAAAAGCATTGATTTGGGTATCTTTTATAGCCATTCCGGTACTTTTAAGCTTAGACTCCCACTGAACGCGCCTTTTTTCTACTTTTAAGAGTTCGAGAAACAGCTCTTCGAATTGGAACCGGATTTTAGATTTTCCGGCGTTAATTTCTGTATCCGGAAAATGGATTTGTTTGATCGACCAATCGAATGTACTCAAATTGTGTCTTTTAATTGTATTTTCGGGTAAAAATTCTTCAAGCTCGATTTTCCCTAATACGACGTCGTTAATCCTAGCCCTCAGCCACTTGGAAGTTATTCCATACGTTTCCGGATAAACAGGAACCAGACGCCCGGTGTTAATATTCACTTCTCTACTCTCCTCCAGTTCGGGGGCCATAAAGCATATTTTTCTGTCGAAGGTTCCGACCTTACCGCTGACCGTGTACTCTTTACCTGTTTTTATTGTTGTTTTTAAATAATGCTGATTGAAAAATATTAGATCGATTTTCTTTGTACCGTCGGTAACAACTATCTTTGTAAGCCTTTTTCCGCTGCGTGTGAAAATATTTGTGACCGATTCCACAATACCTTTAATCGTTGCCGTTTCATTTTCCAGTAAAGCCTCGATATTTTTAACATTAGAGTAGTCTTCGTATCTAAAAGGAAAGTGATACAACAGATCCTGAACTGTCCCAATTTCTAAATTTTCCAAAAGCTTTTTATATTTGGGCCCGATCTTTGGTACTACCCCGACGGGCGACGACAATTTCATGTGAATATATTTTACTTGTTTTTAAAATTAACGTAACATTTATCAATCGGCCTAGGAAAAGGAGAGTGGATATGAATTTTTTTGAGGGCACGGTTTTACCCATCGGGTTCGTTGATATAGAGATTGCCCTAAAAGTGGTAAAAGAGTACTCGCGTATGTATCCCGAGGATGAGTACGTTCCGGAGATCGAAAAGGGTAGCCCGGAAAACGGTTTTTCGGTGGTGATTAATGTTCCAAGGGATAAGTATGTTAATTTTGATTTCGCGGTTATGGTTGTGACCGGTGATTAAAGCTCGTGAGCCGGGTTTTTGTTTTCCCTAAAGGAGCAAACGCCCGGCATTTCTTAGAGGATATACGGTAAAACGGACGTCGCTATGAGAGCTAAAGTGCTCACGATTATGACGGCCTTGTACATGTTATCTTTTCTGAAGACTCTTTTTAATTTCTTTTTAATTTCTTTTTTGGTCATTTTTTGTCTCCGATCCTAAAATATTTTCTCTTTCCGAATTTTACTATCGTTCCCGGTGCGAATTCAATTTCTATTTGAGTGGTGGCGACTTTTTTTCCGTTTACCTCTACACCACCTTGCTCTACCATCCTCTTTATGTGACTGGCGGATTCTGAGTTCTTCAGGGCCTTTTTTAAAAAATCCTGTACGGTCATGGTTCCTGAAACATTTACTACTTCAGTATCTTCATCGGAAATATCCTTTTTCTGAACTGTCCTTTCAAAATGTTTTTGTGCTTTATCGGCTTCTTCGGCACCCTTTATAATTTTTACAACTTCAAAGGCCATCAATTTTTTGAAGGTCATCGGATTTTCCCCATCTTGTATCTTTTTATTTATTTCCCAAATCTCTTCCATCGGCATGTCGGTTAGGAGTCTTAGGCATTTTGTGATCAGTTCGTCGGGGTAAGACATGGCTTTTCCGTACATCTCTTCGGATTTATCGGCCAGGTTTATACCGTTGCCTTTTGTCTTGCTCATGGTCAGAGCGTCCGGGGCCTCCATCATCTCGTTTGTTCTTACGAATTTGTCCTTTCCGAGGTACCTTTTTACCAGTTCGCGCCCCATCAGCATGTTAAATGTTTGGTCGGTTCCGCCTATTTCGAGGTCTACGCCCATGGCCACGCTGTCAAAACCCTGCATAAGGGGGTATATAAATTCCTGCAGACCAATGGGGTTGTTTCGCTTGAGCCTCTTGGCAAAAAGGTCGCGTTCGATCATTTGTTGCACGGTGGCGTTTGATAGTAATTTTATGAGGTCTGCCAGGCCGATTTTTGAAAGCCACTCGTGGTTACGCATGAATTTAACCGGGTTTTCCCCTTCAAAATCTATGAGCTGTGCCGCCTGTTCTTTCCACCCCGACATGTTCTTTTGAATTTGTTCCTCGGTCATTAAAGGTCTCGCACTGTCTTTGTCCGGGTCACCTACCAAAGTGGTAAAATCACCAACTAAAAATATGGCTTCGTGCCCCAGTTGCTGCAAAATTCTGAGGGCTCTTATTCCCATTGCATGCCCAACATGCAGGTATGGTCCAGAGGGATCAAAACCTTGGTAGGCTTTTATTCTTTCTCCGGATAAAAGCTTTTTCTTCAGCTCTTCTTTTGACGGGTAAATGGAGTCCACTCCTCTTTCAAGAAAAGTATTGATCAGTTTTTCATCTGTGCTGACTTTCGGCATATTATCAGTATATTATAATTCGGTTTTTAAAACTATATGGCGGGACGGTTTGAGTAAAAAGAGCCGCCGATACTTTTTAAGTATGAGCGGCCCTGCGGGTCTAGATGAAACCAAATGGCTTGGCAGGATAGCAGTATGCGTATGTGCCTGAAACTTCTTTTGCACGCCCTGTAATCCTATATACCATCCTTTCTTCCACGAGCACAAAACTTTCCGGACTATATCTGGAGTTGTTGGAGAGCAGTTCACTTCTCCCTGCGGCCTCACCCGAAAAATTTATGGGGTTTTCAGGACTGCCCGGCGGACTCTTACCGTTCTTTTTAACGTGGGTGAATTTTTTTCTGTCCACTTCTCTACCCTCCTCTCCTGTCAGTATGATTTCGATAAAGATTATCACCTTTAGCCGGAGAATAAAAGAAAACAAAAAAGGCCGGGAGCATCGAAGTTGAATTCGGTGTTGTCCCGGCCGGGGTGATAATATTTATTTTAATTTCAAAAGCTTCGGTCTAACTGCCGAATTGATTAAGTCTCCGGCGGAGATCTGCCAGGCGGTCCGCTTCTTCTTTGCAAAGCCTTTCTTGCCTTGCGACTTTACCTTCCAAAATTTTCAACTCGGCCCGTTCCTTTCCCTTCAGCTTTTTGCACCCCATCTTTAGTACTCCTCTCAGAAATGTAGTGGCGGATTCGCGCTAACGATCCTGTGGACACACTGGTTTTCAGTTTCAGTGTAATCGCGACGCATGAACGTGACTCTCAGCTCATGTTCTTTGCCGTTCGGTCCACGTATCTTTACAACATTGCTACCGTCTATTGTGGTTGGGGTTTTCAGAAAATCCCCCTCCTTACAGTAGGCATCACTGCGAACTATCTGACCGTTGCACGCTAACGACAACCCTAGACTGTTCGTAACAATCACCCGGACTAGCATTTCTTCCTCCTCGACGCAGAATTACGCCATATTACAGCAAAAGACCCCAATAATCAAATCGGTCCCGAACCGTCCCCGCCCTGTTGCAGAATGGTATAATTTTGTAATGCCGGTCAAGAAATCGGGAAAATATAGGACGTACCACCCGAAGAATAAATTTTTTTCGAAATTTAAACTTTCGGACATTGTCGATCTATCGGCGCTGACCCGTTTTTATAAAAAAAACAGACCGGAAAAAGTGAGTCTAGCGGGACTGGGCGCAAAAAAACTCAAAACTTACACCGTTATCGCTTCGGCGGTTTTAACCTTAATGGTAGTGGGTTTATTTGGGACAATTGTTGTTTTTGCGTATTTCTCGCGTGAGCTCCCCAACCCTACCAGACTGCTGGAGAGAAGCTTTGAGCTGTCGACCAGATTTTACGACCGCAACGATAAGTTGATATATGAAGTATTCGGGGACAAAAATAGGACGCTTGTAAAGATGGAAGATGTTAACCCCTATGTTACTTATGCCACTTTATCCACCGAGGATTCTGAATTTTATCTTCACCAAGGTTACTCTCTTAGAGGCATGGCCAGAGCCGTAAGAAACACTTTTACAGGCGAGGGTCTCCAGGGAGGCTCCACATTAACTCAGCAGGTCATAAAGAACACATTACTAACCCAAGACAGAACTTTAGTGCGTAAAATCAAGGAAATGATACTTTCTTTGCAGCTTGAGAACAGGTACAGCAAAGATGAGATTATCCAGATGTATTTGAACGAAACTCCTTACGGTGGGCAGAATTACGGAATATACAGTGCCTCCAAAGCTTATTTTAATAAACTTCCCAAAGACCTTACTGTCGCCGAATCGGCCTACCTTGCCGGGCTGCCCCAAAGACCGAGCTATTACTCTCAGTTCGGGGTAAATCCTGAAGCTGGGATCGAAAGGAAAGATTACGTTCTTTATTTAATGCGTGAAAGAGGATGGATCGCCGGTGACGGAAAAAGACACTACCTTAGCCAGGAGGACTACGACGCAGCCAAAAATGAAGAACTGAAGTTTGAAACCTCCCGGGTACCGTTGGAAGCACCTCACTTCGTTTTTTACGCAAAACAATATTTGATAGATATACTGGGGGAAGAGGCCGTGGAAAAAGGTGGCTTGAAGGTTAAAACGTCCGTCGATCTGGACGTCCAGAAATTGGCACAGGAGACTGTCACCAACGAACTTGAAAAATCGGCCAATCTCAATGTTTGGAACGGCGCGATGGTTGTTCTGGATCCAAAAACCGGGCAGATTTTGGCGATGGTCGGCTCGAAAGGTTATAACTTGGATCCTCAGCCGGAAGGCTGTGTTCCCGGAACTTCCGGAGAGAACTCGTGCAAATTCGACCCTTACGTTAACGTGACTTTGTCGGATCGTCAACCGGGTTCGGCCATTAAGCCTGTAACTTACGCAACCATGCTTGCACAGGGCTATTCTGCCGCCTACCCCTTTTTGGACATGCCGATCTCTTTCGAAGGCTCGGCTCCTGACAAGCCTTACGTACCGGAGAATTATGACGGTATCTTTAGAGGAGTTGCTCCTTTAAGGCGTGCGTTGGGCAACTCGTTGAATATACCTGCTGTTGAGGCACTGAAAATCGCGGGGATAGATAATATGATAGATCAAGCCGAAAAGATGGGAATAACTACATTCAAGGACAGACAGAGATACGGACTTGCTCTTACTTTGGGCGGCGGGGAAACCAAGTTGCTGGAGCTTACCGGAGCCTATTCCGTATTTGCTACGGAGGGAAAGTACCATAAGCCCGTGCCTATAATAGAAGTTCAGGATTCAACAGGCAGGGTTGTTTACAAACCTATGGAGCCCGGGGTCAAAGCTCTCGAAGAAGGCCCAGCCTTTTTAATATCCGATATTTTGTCGGACGACGGGGCTCGTTCCGATGTGTTCGGTACAGGTAGTTTGTTAAACATCCCCGGACACACAGTGGCGGTAAAAACAGGAACTACCGATGACAAAAGAGATAACTATGCCATCGGTTACACCCCGGCGGTAGTTGTCGGTGTGTGGGTCGGTAACAGCAATAACGAAAAAATGAATCCCTATATAGCGTCAGGTATCTCGGGCGCTTCTCCTATATGGAACACTTTTATGAAAGAGTATCTGAAGGGTAAAGCTGACGAAAAATTCAAGGTACCGTCAAATGTGGAAAAATTTGAGGTGGACAAGCTTACCGGGGGGCTTCCGTTTGAAGGTTTTGATACAAGAAGCGAGTGGTTTGTAAAAGGTACTGAGCCTACGGCAAAAAGCGACTGGTTTCAGAGACTGGAGGTCTGCAAGATTGACGGGAGAATCGCTAACGATGGGTGTAAGGATGCCGGTGAGACCGATGAAATAAGTTTTGTGCGCATAACTGCCCCCTACAGCGAGTGGCAGCCGGCTGTCGATGCTTGGGTTAAGGAAAAATATAAAGAGGACGACAGGTTTTTTCCTCCCCTGATGCAGTCCAAACTTGAGTTCGACGGAGACGAGGTTTCAAACAAAGATGATGTAAATGTTGAAATTGTTGGGGTAAAAGAAGGTCAAAGCGTTCCGTTGAACTTTAGGCTTAACGTCGAGGTATCCGCCTACAATGACATAAAAATTGTACGCATTTACATGGATGGGGATAAGGTGGCCGAGGACGACGCAAGTCCGTATGGCTATAACTTTGAGCTCAAGGGTTCGGATATAGGAAGCCATGAATTTGAAGCCACAGTCACCGACGACGATGACAATAAAGGAAGCGCAAAAATAAGATTAAACGTGGTCGGCTACGCGCGGCAATAGGCATAAAGGCGCCGTTTCCCTTGACAATAACGCCCTGCCCTGCAATATTTGGTTAGAGGTTATGAAATTAGACATAGAGGCTATCAAATTAGAAGCTAAGGAAATATTAGAAAAAGCCGGAGATCCGGGCGCGTTATCCGAGTGGCATTCAAAATATCTCGGTAAAAAAGGTCTTCTCCGGGAACTCACGGCAGACGTTTCAGACTTAGCTGTAGAAGAAAAAAAAGAGCTGGGGCGTAAAGTGAACGAGCTTAAGGCGTATCTTGAAGACGTGTACGCAGGAAGCCTCAATTCTGTGACCTCGATTAAAAAAGATAAGCCTATCGAAAATTTTTACAAAACTTTACCCGGAAAAAAACCTGACGTCGGACACATCCATTTAATAACTCAAGCTATACGTGAAATAACCGAGGTTTTTTCCAAACTCGGTTTTATAAGGGTCAGGTATCCGGAGGTTGATTGGGATTATTATGCTTTTGAAGCGTTAAATATGCCAAAAACGCACCCCGCACGCGACGAATGGGAGACCTTTTTTGTAGACCTTCCCGAAGATTCCAAGTTCGGCAAAGCCGTAATCACCCCGCACACTTCTAATGGACAGGTCCGCGAGATGCTGAAAGGTGACATGCCCATAAGGATGTTAAACATTTCACGATGTGGTAGAAGGCAAAGCGACATAAACCACGTCCCTACTTTTTATCAGTTCGAGGGGCTTGTAGTGGATAAGGACATAAGCATCGCCCACTTAAAGGGCGTCTTGGAAAACCTGATATATAACTTTTTTGGTAAGGACACTAAGTTCCGCCTGCGCCCCTACGATTTTAGGTTTACAGAACCCAGTTTTGAGGTAGATGTAACGTGCGGGATATGCGGAGGAAAAGGTTGCCGCTTCTGCAAAGAAGGATGGGTCGAACTGGGTGGTGCGGGAATGGTGCACCCGAATGTGTTAAAGGCGGGCGGAATTGATCCCGAAGTTTACTCCGGATTTGCATTTGGCTGGGGCGTTGAGAGAGTTCTCATGATGAGAACAGGCCTAAAGATTGATGATATTCGCTATCTCTTTGAAAATAATTTAAAATTTTTGGAGCAATTTTAAAATGAACGTACTTATACCTTTTTCCTGGCTTAAAGATTACGTAAAAACAAACGCGGGTGTAAGGGATGTGGCAAAAGCTTTGTCCGAGCACGCCTTTAGTGTTGAGAAGATAATTGATGACGACGTTTTGGAAATTGAGGTTACACCGAACAGAGGTGACGGTCTATCAATTTTAGGCATAGCACGGGAGCTAATGGCGGTACTTCCCGCGAAGGGCTTTTCCTCGGAATGGGTTAAAAAAACACTTCCCGTTAAGAAATACTCCGGTAAAGACAAATTAAAAGTAACAATTTCGGACAATTCTTTGGTCCCGCGTTTTAGTGCCGTTGTAATCGACAAAGTAAAAATAAAAGATTCACCGGCCGAAGTTAAGGAAAGGTTGTCAAAGGTTGGTATAAGGGCAATTAACAATGTTGTGGACGTGACCAACTATTTTATGATAGAACTCGGTCAGCCGATGCACGCGTTTGATTACGACAAGATTGCGGGGCACGAAATGAAGGTAAGAGAGTCCAAAAAGGGTGAAATAATCGTTACTTTAGACGGGGTAAAAAGAGTTCTGCCCGAAGGGGTAATCGTGATTGAAGACGGGGATGGGAGGCTAATAGACCTCTGCGGTATTATGGGGGGCTTAAACAGCGAAGTTGACGAAAATACGGGTAAAGTTCTCCTTTTTGTGCAGGTTTACGATCCGGTCAGAATAAGAAAATCATCAATGAGTTTGGGACACCGCACTGAAGCCGCGTTACGTTTCGAAAAAGGTGTGGATTTTGAGAGCGTTGTTCCATCCTTACAAACTGCGGTCGGAATGTTGACCGAACTGACCGGAGGCGAAGTTTCCTCAGAGCTTATAGATATAACGGGAACCGTCTACACTAAAAAACATATTAAAATTGACTACGAAAAAATTAACAAAATTGCGGGAACAGAAATAACGAAGGACTTTGTGAATTCAACTCTGTCATCTTTGGGTTTTGTGATTAAGGGGAGTGATGTTTACATTCCTTCCTGGAGATACGACGACATAGACCTTGCGGAAGATCTGGCCGAAGAAGTTATAAGAATTTACGGGTATCAAAATCTTCCCAATAAACTTCCTGGCGGTACTCTAACCCATTACGGAAGGAATAATAATTTTTCACTTGAAGAAAAAGCAAAAGATTTTTTGAAACACATGGGATTTTTCGAGTGCTACAACTATTCTGCCGTTTCAGGTGCGTTGGCGGGACACGGAGCATTAAGAGTGAAAAACCCGCTTAACGCAGATTTAGAATTCTTGAGGACTTCTCTAACGCCCAAACTTTTGGATATTTTAAATAGAAATAGGGGGTATTCCGAAACCGTAAAACTTTTTGAGCTTGCTCCCGTTTATTTATCGAAAAATGGAGATTTACCGGATCAGCCATACATGCTGGGTATGGCTGTACGGGGCGTCGATTTCCTTGTGTTTAAGGGAATAATTGAGGCTTTATTTCAGGAGCTTGGGGTGTTCGGAGATTTTTCTTTTAACATTACAGAATACCCCGGTGGCGTTTTAAGCTGCGAAATGTCTTTTGAGGAAATCGCCATTGCTGCCGGTAATGATAAAGTGTACACGCCTTTAACCGGATTTAATTCAATTAAAGAGGATATAACAATTACGGTCGGGGGTAACACTACTTTTTCCGATATTGTGAGTGAGGTGTCTAACACGGACGATCGTGTTAACAAAGTAAGCTTTAAAGATATTTATGGAGATGCATTGACACTTTCGATAGAATTTTTGGATCGTTCGAAACAAATAACATCCGAAGAAACAAAAAATATCAGAGAGTTGATAATAAAAAATCTGGATTCTAAATACGGAATTAAGTTAAAAGTTTAAACCACGTACCCCTGAGCCTGAAGTTTGAATGCGTTAGCATAATTTCCGTTTTGAGCCATTAAAGTTTCATGTGAACCTGATTCAATTATCTGTCCGTTTTCCATTACAACAATACGGTCGGCGTTTCGTACCGTAGAAAATCTGTGGGACACGATAATAACCGTCTTGTTCTTAAAGAACTCATAAATTTTGTTAAAAATATTGTACTCGGATACAGGGTCGATTGAGGCGGTAGGTTCATCAAAAATGACAATCGGAGAGTTTCTATAGAAGAATCGCGCGAGCGCAAGCTTTTGCCATTGGCCGGTGCTCGGTCTCACCCCGCCTTTAAACTTTTCGCTTAAAAGCTGGTCGTATTTGTTCGAGTAATTGTCTATAAAACTGTCGGCGTCAGCGGCTTTAGCGGCAATTTTAATCTTTTCAATATCTATCTCCCCGTTGGGGTCTCCTAAATATATATTTTCTTTAACCGTTAGATGTTGATATGTATTAAAGTCCTGGAATAAAACGCCCATGTTTTTATACAAGGTGTTGATTTCCATGTCATTAATGTTTACGTCATTTACTATAATATTTCCGGAATTCACTTTATAAAAACGTGAAAGAAGTTTAATTAAAGTAGTTTTTCCTGCTCCGTTTTGACCCACGATCGCGATTTTCTCACCGGGTGAGATATCAAGGCTAAAATTTTTGATTACGGGTTTTTCGGAGTTCGGGTAGGTAAAAGAAATGTCTTTAAAAATTATTCTAGGCCCTTGTGAAAGTTTGGGTAGTTTTACATTTCCATCGCCGAAAGCCGGTTGGGTTTGGAACAAAAGATAGGTGTCCTTTAATTGCAACGACCACTCAAACAAGTCGTTGAGGCCAAGAATGACATTCGAAAGAGCTTCCTGAAAAATACCTAGAGTTCTCATCCAAAATACTGTATCGCCCACGGAAACCATTTTTGTAATAAGTTTTTGAAATATCTGAACATAACCGAAAAGAATGACTATATCGCTTAGAAATCCGAACGAGTGACCCCCAAGTCTCCACTTCCTAAAAATGTTGAGTCTGTTCTTAATAAAAAAATTTTGAATTTCGGAATATTTTTTATCTAAGTAACTGTAAGCATTGTTAATGTTTATTTCGTGAAGTTTAACGGAGTTGGTTAGGTCATTGTAAACATTACCTCCGACCCTCCCTTTCTCTGTGTTATCGTAGTCGAATTTATATAATTTTTTGCGCATAGACCGGTCAAAAAGCAGATAAGGTACTGACGCGATCAGCACTAAGGGAGCGAAAGCAGGTATAAACTTTATTGTCAGTATAACCGAAGTAAAAAGTTTTACGATATTCGCTATAAGGGTAACTGTTTCTTCCATATAAGGCATAAGATTATTAAGATATTCATTTGCTCTGTTTATTTTGTTGTTAACCTCGGGGATCTCGAGGGTTTGTATCCCTATGGAATTGAGCTTGGAATATTGCCTTTTTCTTATATCGTAGCGGCTTACTACTCGGATGTGTTGGGAAGAATAAGATCTTAAAAAAGAAACAATTGTTTCGAAAAAGTTGTATCCGAGCAAGATAGCTAAGTATGGGTACAAATATGTTAATGAGGCCCCCGGCATTTGTGCGACCTTGATAAGTTCGTCGATTGCCTTGGCGAAAATAAAAGAATAAATGAGATCCTCCCACCTGCTTATTATTGTTGCAGTTATATAGAGGATAAAATGTAACGGGTTTACATGGTAAATGAGTCCTAAGACCCATTTGGTGATTTTTACAAATTCGTTCAAATCTACCTTGTCAGTTTCGTATCTTGAAACTTTTTCGGCAGTATTCATAGAGAACTAGCTTTGTGGGTTAACCCTTCTTAACTGAGTTGACTATCTGTTCGAAATCTTTGGGTTCGTTTATTGCCATTTCCGACAACATTTTCCTGTTGAGAACTATACCCGATCTTTTAAGGCCCGCGATAAATCTTGAATATTTTACATCGTACTTTATCAGAGCAGCGCTCAGTCTGGTGATCCAAAGTCTTCTCATGTCTCTTTTTCTCTGTTTTCTTCCTTCAAATGCGTGTTCACCGGCTCTGATAACACCTTCCTGAGCTCTCCTGAAGAGTCTGTTTCTGGTGCCTCTGTAGCCTTTTGCCAGTTTTAATACTTTTTTATGTTTTGCGTGGGCTCTTGGCCCGCCTTTAACTCTAGCCATTATTTAATTCCTTTACCTTTCTTAACTAACAAGCTTCTTATAATTTTAATATGTCCTCTATTGAGTTGTTCACTCATCTGAGTCTTTCTGTGTTTTCTGCTCGAACTCCATTTTCTTTTCAAATGGCCGATGCTCACACTTTTTTTCATGAGCTTACCGTTTTTGGTAACTCTGATTCTTTTTAGTAATGTTTTTTTCGATTTCATTTTCGGCATATATATTTTTTCCGGGAAGCAGATTATTTCGGAATGAATATCTCCCAAACCATCTGACCCATTCTCTTGGGTGGAGATTCTATCTTTCCGTCTTCAGCTAACCCCTCTTCTATCTTTTTTAATTTTTCAAACGCGACTTCAGGGAACATCCCTTCCCTACCCCGCATTTTTATTGTTATTTTAACCCTGTTCCCGTCACCTAAAAATTCTTTGGCTCTTTCTATGTATCTGTTTAGGTCGCCTTCGTCCGTGTGCGGGCCAAATCTTAGTTCTTTTAGTTCGCTTTTTTTGCTCTTTACCTTTGCGGCGCTTAGTTTCTTTCTTTCTTCGTAAAGAAACTTAGAGTAATCCACAATCTTGGCCACAGGGATCTGTGCATTCGGAGCCACCAAAAGCAGATCAAGTTCCCTTTCTTTCGCAATATTTAAAGCTTTGAATGTGTCCAAAACCCCTAAATTCTTGCCTTCCTCATCAATTACCACTAACTGTCGAACTCTTATCCGGTCGTTTAGTATGTGTTGGTTCTGTATAGCCTATTTCCTCCCATAACTGCAATAAATTACCATAAAGATAGGTCTCTGGTCAAATATATCTGTTTTATCCTGCTTATTATTTCAGCCGTTTTTACCGGACCCAGGTTTTCTCCCGTCCTTAAGCGGACGCTGGCCGTTTCGGATTCTATTTCTTTATCCCCCACTATCAGCATATAAGGCACTTTCATCATTTGGGCGTCTCTGATTCTGGCGTTCATGGGTTGGCTTCTGGTGTCGGTTTGAACTCTTAGCCCTTCTTCTTTGAGTATTTGTTCCAGGGATGCCGCGTATTCGTTGTGTTTTTCGCCGATCGGGACAATTACTACCTGAACGGGCGAAAGCCAAACCGGCATATTTCCTGCAAATTGTTCAAGAAGGAAGCCGATAAAGCGCTCATCGGAGCCTAAAGGCGCCCTATGCTGAACGACAACCGGTTTTTCTTTACCATCTTTGTCTGTAAAGGTAAGGCCAAAACGCCCCGGCATGTATAAATCTATCTGGTTTGTAGAAATCGCGTATTCGTTGCCTATCGCAGACTTGATTTTAAGGTCCATTTTGGGTCCGTAGTGGGCTGCGCCGCCTATTTCCTCCTCATACTTCATTCCTGCTTTTTCAAGCGCCGTTCTGGACATTTTTTCGGCCTTTTCCCACATTTCTTTGTTTCCGTGGTATTTGTCTTTTTTCTCGGGATCCGGAAGCCCCAGCACTATGCGGTAATCTTTTAACCCTAGCTTATCGTAGTAATATCTGTGAAGGTCCATAATCTCCACGAAAACATCAACCGCCTGTTCTTCTGAACAATACACGTGGGCGTCATTTTGCGTAAAAATCCTCGGTCTTAAAATACCGTTAAGGGAACCCCTGTTTTCGTATCTAGCGACCGTCCCGTATTCGGCTAATCTTAGGGGGAGGTCGCGGTAGCTTCGGGGTTTTGATTTATAAATCATATGATGGAAAGGACAGTTCATGGGTTTTATGAAATACTCTTCTTCACCCTCGCCCGGGATTTCTACTTTGTACATTTCCTCTTCGAAATAAGGGACGTGTCCTGAAATCTCGAATAAGGTCTTTTTGGTCATGAAAGGAGTGGACACTCTTTTGTATCCCCACTCTTCTTCTGTCTGTTTACCCCACTTTTCCAGTTCTTCCTTCATTATTGCTCCGTTGGGAAGCCAAAGCGGAAGACCCGGACCCACTTCATCGCTAACCATGAATATTTCCAAATCTCTGCCTAATTTTCTGTGATCCCGTCTTTTTTGTTCTTCGAGGAGTTCAAGGTAAGCATCCAGCTTTTCTTTAGTGTCGAAGGCAGTTGCATAAATTCTCACCAGCATTTTGTTTTTCTCGTCACCTCTCCAATATGCTCCCGCGACACTGAGTAATTTAAACGCTTTAACTTCCTTTGTGTTGTCTACATGGGGGCCGGCACAAAGGTCGATGTCGTAGTATTTGTCGTTTTCTTCTCCGAACGTGTAGAAAAATAGTTCTCCTCCGTCTTTTGAGTGTTCGTCTATTAATTCCAGTTTAAAAGCGTTGTCTTTAAATATTTTTTTGGCTTCTGCGGAAGATAATGCGTGCTTTTTAACCGGAAGCCCGGCGTCTATAATTTCCTGCATCACGCTTTCGATTTTAGGAAAGTCTTCCTCGTTGATCTTGCCTTCGTAGTCGAAGTCACAGTAAAAACCGTTTTCTATAGGCGGACCCATGACTTTCTTTGCCCCCGGAAAAACCTTTTCTACCGCTGTATGCAGGACATGTTCAGCAGTATGACGGAGAGGCATTAACGGGTCATTTTTTAGTTTGTCTATTACCTTTTCTTTGGCCATATTAATTACCCTATTATATGACATCTTAGCAAAAAATATACTGTTAGATGGTTGAAAGTACCCACAAAAAAGGTTTGCCGTGGTATAAAGTTAGAAGATGATTTTAAACATTTTCAAACCTAAGAATTGGACCAGCTTTGACGTTGTTGCCAAGGTCAGGGGCGTGCTTAAAGTCAAAAAAGCCGGCCATGCGGGTACTTTAGATCCTTTAGCGGGGGGCGTGCTAGTAGTTTTAACCGGAGACGACACTAAAAAGCAGGCTAAGTTTATGGAAATGGAAAAAGAATATGTTGCGGAAATAGTCTTTGGCGCGAAATCCCCTACTTACGACCTGGAAGTGCTACCCACTTTGGTGACTACGCCGGACAGTGCGGAAACTTTCGAAAAAATAAAAGAGATTTTACCTCTTTTTACAGGGGAAATTGAGCAGATAATCCCGCCCTACTCCGCTAAGAAGGTAGAAGGTAAACCAATGTATAAGCTCGCCAGACAGGGTTTGGAAATGGCTGAACAGCGGAAAACTATCACGATATCCTCAATCGATGTTATGGAGCAAAAGAGCTGTGAATTGAATACAGATAAGGGTGTAGCCGTCCTGCCCTGCGTAACCTTAAGAATAAAATGTTCTTCGGGCACGTTTGTGCGATCTTTGGCTCACGAGTTAGGTGAAAAATTAAAAACGGGCGGAATTCTGGTATCGTTGGTAAGAAGTGCGGTCGGAGAATATAAGGTTGAGAACTCAGTTAAAATTGAAGATCTTGTTTCTCAACAGTCTCGGTAACAATCTTCAGAAGCCCGGTTTTTTTGGCTATCGCGATAATTAATCCTACAAATAAACTATAAATAGCATAACTTACTGTTGCGTAAAGCTGGAACAATCCGAAAACAAGTATTGCTATCAACGGCCTCACTAGCTCTTTATACGGAGCAATCAAGTCATTGACCTGAGTCTGGATCATCGACTTTATGTCCAGGTCGTTTGTAATTTGTTCTGTACCTGTACCCGCTTCTATGCCGTATTCATCGAGTAGCTTTTGCACTTCTTCCGCTGAATAACCTGAGTATATTGTTTGTTTTTCAATGGTTTGTTGGAGCTGAGAGTTTACCGTACTTTTTATAGGTTTCTCCGCCACTTCGGCGATTAGTTGTCCGAAGTCTACTTCCTTAACGTTACCGGCATTCAAAATTATAATTAGACCTGCGAGTATGCTGAATACTAATAAAATTCCCCTGACTGCAAATCTCAATACAAGTAAAGCATCAAACTTTATTAACAACTTTTTTATCTTGTAACTTCTATAAGACTCGGCAGCCATTAATATAAACGCCACACCTCCTGCTATTAAAGCGTAGGTTGTGCTGGAAGATAACAGCGGAATCATTATGCCGGCGGCAATTGCCAGAGGAGTGAGTATGTTGAAATACCAAACATCCCAGGCTCCGATTGTAAGGGAGAACGTTAAAATAATAAGAGTCATGAGACCCACAACCTGCAGACTAAAAGGAATATTAATGTTGAAAAAATCCCCCTTGCTCACAAAACTGTTTATAACTGTGGTAAGAAAAAAGGCTTCGGAAAAAAGAATTACCATCAACAAGGCGAGCTTTACGTAGTACCATGCGGTTTTCATACCCCCTAATGATACATATAAATGTTATCTATATCAAAGGGTACCCGGTCTTTTTAGTGATGAGCTGCCTCAGCTTCCGCCTTGGTTCTGAAAACGACTCCGTCAGGATGTTCAGCGGGGCTGTAGACCGTGTAGAGTTTCATAAGCTCGGTGTCGGACGTATTTATTATGTCGTGTTCTGTTCCCGCAGGAATTACAACCGCGAAATCATCTGAGATATTGGAAACTTCCCCGTCTAAAATTGCCTGACCGATACCCTGCTCAATTCTAATAAATTGATCTACATCTGGGTGCACTTCCATTCCGATATTTTCACCCGGCTGAAGTGCCATAACCACCAACTGACTAAATTTATTGGTTGCGAGAACTTTACGGAAATTTTCATTAGTCATTGTTTCGTCCAATATATTTGTTACAAGTTTTGCCATATTTTCCTCCGGAAATTTATACAATTACACTTTAAGGCTTACCCGCAGATTGTTCAAGTTCCGGAATGTGATTGAGCAAACACACAGTCCCAAGTAATATATGTGTATGCGCTTTTCCAAGTTTACTGCCCTTACGCCTGAAAAGACCACGTTCCTATTGGGGAGCGATATTACGCGCGGTTTAACGCAGAAACAGGTCGATTTTAATCTATCCAAGTACGGTGCTAACACTTTACGTGACAACACTGTTTCGTGGGTGCAGATTCTCTTAAAACAAGTTCAATCGTCCTTTATATACCTCCTCCTTTTTGCGGCCTTGATTTCGCTGGTGTTGGGAGAAAAAACCGATGCGTTTTTTATTATCATCTTTGTTTTTATAAATTGCGGTTTGGGATTTTTTCACGAGTACAGAAGCGAAAAAACAATTCAGCTTTTAAGAAAGTTTGTGGCAGCTGAAGCACACGTAATACGCGGAGGAGTTTTAAAGACTTTGGATACAAAAGAATTGGTGGTGGGTGACATTGTAGTTTTAGAAGCAGGTGATCTTGTTCCGGCCGACATCAGGTTAATTTCACTTACGGATTTTGCGGTAGATGAATCAGCTTTAAGCGGAGAATCGGTAACGGTAAGAAAACGGAATGCCGCTTTGAAAAAAAATGTCGGACATATTTTTCTTGCTGAAAACATTCTTTTTTCCGGAACTCATGTTGTATCAGGACAGGCGCGCGGAGTTGTGATTGCCGTCGGAAAAGAAACGCAGATGGGGCGTATTTCCAATCTCGCGACAAGTACTATCAGCGAGGGAGCTTTTGAAAAAGAGTTAAGAAAATTGAGCGGGTTCATTTTAAAATTGGTCTTCTCTACTCTACTTCTTGTATTCGTATTAAATATTTTTGTTAAACCAGGTGGAGCCGATTTAATAAAACTATCCCTATTTTCTATCGCGTTGGCGGTTTCTGTGATACCCGAAGCTTTGCCCGTGGTTGCAACATTTGCGCTATCAGCCGGGGCTTTAAATTTGGCAAAAAAGCAGGTAGTTGTGAAAAGGTTGGCAGCAATCGAAGACCTGGGTTCTATTGAAGTATTGTGTTCAGACAAAACAGGAACATTAACAGAAAACAAATTGGAAGTCCGCGAAGTGCTATCCGCCGATATGGGAAAAACACTTTTTTACGGAGGAATATGCAGCTCGGATATTGTAGACAAGAAAAACGCGAACAATTCTTTCGATTTGGCAATTCACTTGAAACTCACCGATAAAGCCCGGGAGCTGATGAAGAAAGTTCCTAAAATCCTTGAACTTCCTTTCGACCCCGACCGTAGAAGAAATAGCGTACTTGTTCAGTTAGGCGGAAGTTACGAATTAATTGTAAGAGGGGCGCCGGAGACTTTAATAAATTACGCTCCCATTAACGACGGAGACCGCGAAAAAATTCTAAACTGGATTGCTGCCCGTGGAAGATTAGGAGAGCGGGTTTTGGCAGTTGCTTCGAAAAAACTTAAAAAGCCGTCTGATTACAAAGCTAAGTTTGAAGAAACGGGACTCGAGATTGTTGGGCTAATATCTTTTAGCGATCCTCTGAAAAAGACCACTGTTGCAGCAGTTAGAAAAGCACAAAAGCTGGGGGTTGAAATCAAAATATTGACGGGGGACAGCCGCGAAATTGCCGGCGCTGTGGCTTTTGCCGCCGGCTTAATACGTTCTCCGGAGGAAGTTATAACAGGCCCTGAACTGGAAAATCTATCTGCCAACGACCTTGCGGAGGTGTGCACAAAATACAAGGTATTTGCGAGAGTTTCTCCTGAACAAAAACACAAAATAATACAAACGTTAAAGAACTTTTATTCTGTAGGATACTTGGGAGAAGGAATAAATGACGCTCCCGCTTTGAAGGCGGCAAACGTCGGAATTGTAGTTAAGGACGCCAGCGACATTGCCCGCGAGTCCGCCGATATAATTTTACTGAACAAAGGACTGGAAGTTTTAGTGGACGGTGTGCACGAGGGACGGAAGGTATTTGCAAACGTGTCAAAGTATATCCGGGCAACCCTCGCTTCTAACTTCGGAAATTTTTATGCTGTAGCTATTTCCACTTTATTTATTGATTATTTGCCGATGCTGCCCGTCCAGCTCCTGCTTCTTAATTTACTGAGCGATTTCCCGATGATCGCAATTTCAGGCGACACCGTGGATTCAAATGAGTTGACCAAACCGTCTAAATTTAATTTGAAACAATTTGCGGTTCTCGCCAGTTTATTGGGTTTGGTTAGTACTGTGTTCGACCTTACTGTATTCGGTATATTTTTTGGAAAAGGAGAGGGCACCCTCCAAACCTATTGGTTTATTGCTTCAGTCCTTACCGAGCTTGCGTTTATTTACTCAATTAGGACTAAGGGATGGTTCTTCAACGCGAAACCAGCGGCTAAAGGCTTGGTGATTTTATCCTTGGTCGCGGTAATTGTTACCGTAGCACTCCCCTTCTCTATTCTAGGACAGGTGTCGTTCAATTTTGTAAGACCAGATGTTTATAATCTGACAATCATAGGTGTGCTAACAGTCTCATATTTCGCAGTTTCAGAAATAATAAAGAAAGTATATTTTGCCAAATCAGAGATCAGAAATGTTAAACTCGGCTCTTAGAATCGGGCGGGATTTTGTTCCGCCGAAAACATTTACTTTGTTACCTATTTCAACTATGTCGAAGAAATCACCGGAAACGTCTCTCACGTCTAAATCGCTTTCGTATTTGTCGGTTTCCAGATAATCGGTGTCTGAAATTAAACTGTAGTTTGTATAAATTGCAGGGATGTCGAATAGTCCGATTCCCTGTTCATCGGGAATTTCAGCATGTCCGCTAAATAGCATCAACTTGTCGTTTGCTAAAAATTCAATGTCCAGCAGACTGCTGGTTCCCCAAACAGCCAGAGTGTTGATTTTGTTTTTCTCTATGGAATATATTCTTATCCAAAGATCCACTCCACCAGACACGTCCTCGAAGACCATATATTTTCCCGAGTCTGATATTGCGAAACGTGGTGTTTTTGTGCACTTTTTCGTCGGAATATCGTCACCGGTTACCCTTCCGATAAAATACCTCTCGCCGCTCGTATCGGTTATAGAAACTTTACAGTTTTCAAAACTTGCGGAAGTAATTTTTCCCGAGGGCGTGTTTTCGGTGATTTCCGGTAAGCTTACGGTATGAGGGATAACTTTTACCAGGGTTCTTTTTACAAAGTTCCAATTATTTGCTGACCAATAAATCGCCCCTAATAGTGATAAGAAAAAAACAAGCCCGAAGATTTTTTTCACCTTAAGGAAATTGTATCAGTAAAGAAGAGTTAGGTTAAGATAGCGCCGCGTAGCTTATAACTCATGACGGACAATGCCGTCGATCAGATTGGAGTTAGAAGGAATAATAGTTTTTATACCATAAGTTTTAAATATAGCTTGAGCAAGAGCTGAACAAGGTCTGGCTCCGAGCATCCATTTTGGATTTTCAGGTACCAGGCTTTCAAGTTTGGCCAACGGAGTATTGTTAAAAATTCTAATATTATCTTTCGTAAAATCCTTCAGCTTAATTATTGAGGGATGTTTATCGTCTGAAAACAAGCTGTTCTTATTTAGTTTGTATTTGGCCTTTTTCATATAAGTAAGCTCGCCCCCGGTGTAGAACGCGGTGTCCGTCTTGCTATTTATTTTAGGTAGCTTACCTATTATGTATTTTAATACTTTACTGATATCTACGCCTGATATGTCATTATTAATTTCCGGATACTGTTCAATTATTGTTCCCACGCCTAAACTTATATTTTTCCTTTCAACCGGCAAATTATTATTAATAATAAGCAGCTGAGTTGATCCCCCGCCTATATTTACAAGTAAAATATTTTTCTTTGTTCTAAATCTGTCTACGAGAGCTATCTGTAGGTAAATGTTCTCGGTTGTTTGATCTATTATATTCAGCAGTACCTGAGTTTCTGAATAGAACCTCTCTATTAGTTGTGACTTAAATTTATCCTCAATATCCCGGAATACTGAAGTTGCGTATGTTTTAACTACGATACCCGGATGTTCTTTTTTTAGCGACTTGATAAATTTTACTAGAGTATCGGCGTCATTCACATCAATATTTCCGTTGGCAAAATTCTTTTTGAAGTGAACGCTGAGTTGTTTGAGCGGTAGGAGTTTTTTCTTACGGTACAGATATGGCTTAATGGTAGAGGATCCGATATCAAGTAATAAATAATCCATATATTAAAATTTAACGTTGTCCTCCTCTCAAACAGGCCGCTTTTCTGGTGGGCGGTAATGGACTCGAACCAATGACCTCCACAATGTCAATGTGGCGCTCTAACCAGCTGAGCTAACCGCCCCAAATTTCTCCCACCGTGATATACTGTCACGCTCTAAATTCGCCTGCGGCGAAACTTTGCTCCGCAAAGGACAGCTGAGCAAACCACCCCGCCTGCTAAGAAGGAAGAATTCACTTCTTCTTAGGCTGCATTATCTTATCAATCAGTCCGTATTTCAAGGTTTCGTCTGCGCTCATCCAGTAATCTCTTTCCATATCTTTTAACACCTCGTCTAATGGTTTACCCACGTTATCGGATGTAATCTGAGCGAGTTTGTGTTTCAACTCGACCATATGTTTGGCTTCTATCTCGATATCTGTAGCTTGACCTGCCATACCGCCTGAAATAATCGGCTGATGGATCATGGCGTATGAATTAGGCAACGCGTACCTTTTTCCTTTAGTACCACTGGCCAATAACAAAGACGCGGCGCTTGCGGAAAGTCCGACATTAATAGTAACTATGTCGTTTTTAACATGTTTGATTGTGTCGTACATAGCGATACCGGCGTAGACCTCTCCCCCGGGGCTATTAACGTAGATTTTTATGTCTCTCTCGGGGTCCTGATTCTCTAAAAAGAGTAACTGGGCGATAAAAGTATTGGCAACGCCCATATCTATGGCACCGGTTACGAAGACAATAAAGTCTTTTAACAAACGGGAATAGATGTCGTAAGAACGTTCCATTCCGTTCGGTTCTTTTTCTACAACTATGGGCACCAAAGTATTATTATTTATGCTCATGGTGTTTATCTCCTTCTGCTTCTTCAGCCAACTTACTAATAAGCTTATTTTTCTGCAAAATGCTCTTAATGTAAAGTCGCTGCATAGGATCCTCGGCTTTTAACAGGCTGGGATCTCCCGCTGCTTTTATCATTTCTTCCACTTCAGAATCTGAGACTTCGATGTTTTCCGTTTTTATTAATTCTGAAAGGACGAACTCAGCTTTAATGTTATTCTCGGCTATTTTTATGTACTCGCTTCTCAACTGTTCCCCTGTTTTGTTTTGAGATTTTAAATACTGCTCAAGTGACAAGCCTATTGACTGGGCCTGATCCATAAATCTAGAAAGCAACCTGTCAGTTTCATCTTC
>MEWF01000022.1 GCA_001773255.1 candidate division WWE3 bacterium RIFOXYC2_FULL_42_13 | reverse complement strand
CAACGAGTGAAATAAAAGCAATGAAAACGCTTATTCTGTTCATGGATCTGAAGGTCGGATTTATATACGTAGAAATAATTGCGGCAAATCCTCCTGCAGTTGCAAACAACACGGCCGCCAAATTAAAAATTCCCAATATGTCCAGCTTCATTTGCGCTTCCTTAAGCAGTTTGGGTTTAAAGGTGCTCCAAAACAACAGAAAAATGAAACCGGACGCAGCTGTCAGCCCTAATGCCGCATCCTGATTCTCATTTGTTATTGCGGAGCCGTAATTCATATAACGTTTTTGTATTTTGTTGAAAATGTTTAAGTTGTGGTCTTCGAATGGAAGAACAAGCTGAGCGATTTTTAATCCGAACACTTCGGTGTCACTTGCCAATCTAACCGTAGTGTTCAAGTTTGCTCCGTATTTTTGTGCGTATGTCAACGTCGGAAGGTAGTTTATAAAAAAGAAAAAAGAGACAAGAGCGAGGAATTTGACCAAACCCAATAAAAGTTTTTTGTTCCAATCTTTCGATAGTGCAAATAGGCCGCCCAAGGTTATAAAAAAGAAAGAAAGGAATGTGTAGTAAGCGCCGTTCGATGCAATTAGTAGTGCGAGCACGGCTGCTTCCCACCACTTTATCGGATTATTAGATGCAAGACGGTAAGATGTGTAGATTGCTAACGGCACGACAAAATAACCTGCAAGAAACAGATGATTTACTCCTCTTAAAAAATGATAGGGTAAAAACGCGTACACAATAGATAATGGCAGTGCGGTATTCGTTTTTAACCCCAACCGTTTCATTACAAATAAAGAAACCAGCGTGATTAACGGAAAAGTTAGGATGAAAAACGCATTTACGCTTTCATACCAATTTAACCCCATAATTATCAGGAGTTTTATGAGCAAAAGGTGAACGGTTTCGGTAAGCGGGAAATCATAGAGTGTTTGCCCCGTCGGAGCACCGAGCTTTGGGTTTGTTGCCCACCAGCCGGTGTCTTCAATGTTTTTCGCAAAGTTGTAGTGAACAATAGCGTCACCGGTGTAATTTAGGGGTAACGTTGGGTTAATGTTAAATATGCGAAAAACGCCCAATACCAGGATTATGCTAAGTGTTGCTGCGAGAAGGTACGGCTTAGCTTTGTTCATACTTTTAACTATAATTTATTTTAGGCAAAAAGGAAGTTTGGTGACGCACTTGGTGAGTGTTTGTCTATTTTACTGGTGGCGATTTGTGAGGATGCGCGAACTGCTTTAATCAACTTGGGGTATTAAAGCGATTAGCTGATAGCATGCTAACTGTAGTCAGTAAGACCGTGTTATTATAGCGTTATGATAGTACAAACGGTTGAAATCCCAGAACATTTTTTTCTTTATTGTGCCTTGCTTTTTAATAATAACGAGTCTGTTAGATATTCAAAAAATACGGAAAACTTAAAGTCAGTAGTAACTACCATACTAGAACGGAATAAAGTTGAGCATATTTCTATGCCCGATCATAGGTACCAATACTTGTTAAGTGTTTTGAATTCCAATAATTATGAACCAACGGAGGAAACGAAGAAATCACACGATGAGATATTAAAATATGTGAAATCCATATCAGAGCTACCGGAAATGAATAAATTATGGGAAAAGGAACTAAAAGAACTTGCCTTGAGTCTTGAGTTCTACGGTGAGCCTATAGAAACAATTACAAAGCTTTTCAAAACTTACTTTGATTTTGAGCCAAAAACAAATCATTTCTATGTCACAAGAAATTGGGATAAATCAGGTATGTGCATTCCTGCTAAAAATGCTTTCTATATTATCGCAAGCTGGAACTCGCCAAAACCCAATATTAGAAACATAATCCATGAAATAATACACGCGTACATCGATGAAATAGAATTACCTGTATCAGAAAACATAAAGGCTACCATCAACAACCTTCCAGAAGAGGTGTTTAGTAATTATAAAAAAGCTCATACTGTAGTCTACGAGTCCTTGGTAAGAGCTCTGGTTGTTTATTTAAGTAGAAAGGATAAGGATATTGAAGATCAAAAATTCTCGGAGGATGATATAGCCCTACAGTTACCAGAAAAATATCTACAGAAATTAGAAGCTGATTCACCAAATATCATTTCAAAAGAATATCTTTCTAATCTAACAATTTAGATTTTCCTATATAAAAAACTAAAGGGCTAAATCTCTGAGAAAAATCTCAAAAACTTAACCCTTTTTTGAACACTGTCTTCATACTTTAACCTTTGCGACCGCAATCGGTAGCGCAGTCATTATCGCATCCGCAATCCCGACTGCAATCATATGAACAATCGTTGTCGCAGTTGCAATCTCGAGAGCAATCGTTATCGCAACCACAATCACTCTTGCAGTCGTTGGTACAGTCGCTTTTGCAATCGAACGAGCAGTCCTGGCGGCAGTAGTCAGTTCGGCAGTCATCTTCGGTTCGACAGGCAACCGCTGCTTGACCCACAGCACCCCACGACGCTACGTTACCCAGAAACATACTTGTCGCAGTAGCAGTAGTCATTGCGTCCTCCTTTCATAGATTTTTGTCGAGCTTAGCAATTATTGCCGATTTAAGCAGTTCTTGTATGATTATACAAGATTGCTCGTGGTGTTCATGGTAGGCATACCTTGCAATCGGACAGTGCCCCTGGCAGTTCCATCTGGCAAAGCAGCTTACACATGGATTCTTCGGTAGATTACCGTGTGCCACGATCTTACTCACCGCATCCGGATCAACATCAAAACCACCTGATTGACCATTGTGTTTGGCATAGAAAAACAGGTCAGCCCCGTCATCCGTAGGTTTGGTAACTCTCGAGCAGGCTGAAACCAGTCCGTGAGGTGATACACAGAACATTGTGCTTCTGTTAGCCCCGCAGAATTGCTTCTTTTCATGCCCAAATGTATCAAACGAGCAAGTCACTTCCATTCCTACTTTTTTGCCAACTTCCTTAGCTTTCAGGTAGTTTTCCATGTATGCCTGCGGGTTGGTGGTTAGTTCGTTGTCAGCAGCACGTCCACAAAGCGACATGGGTTCAAAATGAATCGAGCCTCCTTTAGGAAATACTTCCTTAGCCAGATATTCGACGAAATCAGTCATTCGATTTACGCCAAAATCAGTTACTGTTGCGCGAATCGAAGGTTTGATACCGACTTCCATTAGGTTTTGGATTCCTCGTATTACACGAACAAAGGTTCCTTTGCCTCGAGAATCGGGCCGTTGGTAATCCTGCACTTCTTCCAATCCATCAAAAGACACTGTTACATTGGAAAAGTGTTTTCCCATCCATACAGCAATGGGCTTGGTGATAAGTGTTGCATTGGTTACCATTCCGAGAGAGGGTTTAAGGTCATACACACGAGCCTGTTCTTGGATATACGCAACGCATTTTCGTAAGAACTTTAGCTCTACTGTTGCCTCGCCTCCTCCGTGAAATGTAATACCAAACTTCTTTTCACCGTTTTGCACAGCCTCTCGGATTACGCTGTCGATTGCATCCTTTGCTACTTCCAAGGTCATGGTAGTGTAATCCATGCCGGTTTTAGCGTAGCAATAAATACATCTAAGGTTGCACTTGTTCGTTAACGACATTGTGATCTTGGCTTTTCCTTTGCCCGTGTTGCTTTGTTCAGGTACCCATTCTTTAGGTAATTCAAGAAGATTGTTACTTGCCAAAAACCCCATTAGTTCGTCTTTTTGAGGGGAATCTGTCACATCTTCCTGTCTTCCGTCGAGGATTGGTACCAATAAGTCCCCCGCTTGTGGCGAGACTCTCACAGCAATTTTGTGCAAAGGAGCGTAAAGAATAGACGTTGCCGTTGCATCTTCTGGGATAAGGAACACCCAGTTCTTGGGTTTCAAAGTACTCATTCTTATTTCTCCTTTCATGAGTTATTTGAATTATTGTTGTAGTTATAGCATTTAGCGATATTAATTTCAAATTGGTATGGCCGCGTCCATCATCTAAAATCAAAGATTAACAAACAATAAAATAATGATAGGTGCAAAAAATATCGGGGGGGGGTATTTGGTGGGCGAGAAGGGATTCGAACCCTTATCCACCGAAGTGGACGACATTTTAAGTGTCGCGTGTATACCATTCCACCACTCGCCCCCAGTTTCATTACATTTTAATCACACTTTTCTAAACTTACCAATATTTTTTCCTCTATGACTTTCCTTTAAGCTATGGCAATTTGGACACAATATGCGTAAATTTTCAAATCTATTATCCTTGGAGTCTCCGTTAATGTGGTCTAGTTCTACAGGCACCCTTCCATCACACGTTTGGGTATGCCAGCCACATTCCTCACAAACCATCGATTTCAAGCCTTGCTGAAATAACCTTTTTTTAAGTTTGTGTGATTGATAACTGCTATCTTTTACCAGAATTTTGTAGAGAGGAATTCGGGGTTTTGAACCCAGTTTTGTGCCCTTATTCCATAGCTTGCCTGTAAAATGCGCAGTGCTTAATCCGTAAAATTGTATATATTTTTCAACTTGCTTGTAGTTGCCTCCTGCAGGTTTCAATCCCAGCAACTTAAGTACTTTTCTAATACTTTTACTTGTTTTTACGGCATATACTAATTGTTGTTTATTCCAAGATTTTTTGTGCATCGAATAAAAACATTAGTTACAAAACAAGCTTACAGGTTTTTCCTGTTTCCACAGAACATCGGGATGCGTGGATGGTCTATCTATATGGCGCCCCCGGAGGGAGTCGAACCCCCAACCTCTTCCTTAGAAGGGAATTGCTCTATCCTTTGAGCTACGAGGGCGTAGCAACATTGTATTTATACTATCAAATAGGCCGAAACTCAACAATTAACATTCTAGTCGGAAAACTTGCCGTACCTCAAAATAAGGGGATTAGCCCACCCTACCCCCAAGTGATATCATCATCAATATGATTCAAAAAATAATAAGTCTTCTCGACCCGTGGATAATATTTGGTTTTGCCGCGCAGTTCGTGTTTTTCCTGAGATTTGCTTACCAGTGGTATGTGTCCGAAAAAAAGAAGGAAAGCGTTATTCCCATCGGTTTTTGGTACCTAAGCTTGGTCGGAACAATTATGATACTCGCCTACTCTATTTATAGAAAAGACATCGTATTTTCAACGGCCTCTGTGCTTAATGCTGTGATTTATATACGTAATCTTGCCTTGATTTCTGCTAAGAGGAAAAAGGAAGCTCAGGCAGTTGAAAACGGACCTGCACAGCCGGCTCTTTAGAGCGTTTAGAGACAAAAAAAGGCGCCTGTGAATGGTTTCCCAGTCAAAGGCACCAAAAACGCTATCCGAGCAGCATGCTTTTGCCGTATAACTTCTTGAATACGTATTTCCCGTAATCACCCGTCAGAATAGATTCTGTGATATTGTGAACGGCATAGGATATTCCTGCCATCCCCAAACATGCAACCAGGGCCCATTCTCGGGGGCTGAACGATGTTTCTAAACGTTGTTCTTTGGCGGCAAGGGCGATAATAATCCAGATCACAACCCCGCAAAGCACGCTGAGAAACGCAACCAGCATAGAAGCCACAAAAATTGTCCTTTTTGGGCCTTTTGCGTCTTCCCGTAACCATTGCTCATAACTCTTGTACTCGTACACTTTTCCTTCCCTCCTTATCTAAGATTTTCCTGATTGTGAAAAAGATTGGTTTACGGCATTGTAACAAAGGCATTGTAACAAAAAAGAAAAATAGTTCAATTTTATTATAATTAACGCAGCTTAGAGGATATTTTTTCTACAAGCCGCTCATATACATTTTCAGGTACGGTAAAACCCTTATCATAGGGCGATGGATTTTGTCCCCACCTTTTATCCATAAACGTAATTCCGGCAAACTCTACATTCTTGTTATATCTGGGAATTACATGAAGATGCAGGTGTCTTACTTCATTTCCTAATGAAGAGTAATTCATCAGGTCAGGATGAAAAGTGTCAATCAAAGCAGTCTTGAGCTTTTTTACGATTTCAAATAATTCGTCCCTTTCCTCGTTACTTATATCGAACATATCCTCAGCATGTCGTTTAAGTATCACAACACACCTACCCAGGTAACACTGATTATTGTGGAGAGCCAGTTTCCAGTATTTAAATTCTTTAATGAAAAGTTTTCGAAAATTTTCAGGGTTTTGGCACATTAAACAGGTCATTTTTGGAGCGGCGGACCGGGTTCGAACCGGCGACCTTCTCCTTGGAAGGGAGACATTCTACCACTGAACTACCGCCGCATAATTACCTGACTATTCTACATTATAGCAGGGATTTTCCAACAATTTCGCAACCGTCCCATTCAAAAAAGCTACTCTACCCTTCTCAACAGGTCTTTTTTCTTTTGTTCGTACTCCTTTTTGCTTATTTTTCCGCGGTTTAGCAATTCCCGGTATCTGTTCAACCCCTTTTCATAAATATTCATCTTAGATTTGTCGAATTCCCCTTCAGGGTGGAGCTTAGAGTGAGCATGGTACAGCTTTTGATCCAGTATTTTTTTGGCCTTGACACCCGTCTTCTTGCCCAAAAACTTCACTATTAAATCGTCGGTGCCCGTAGTTACAATTTCCAGGTGGGCAAACAGGAGGGAATGATGAAGCGTTGACTGCGCTATTTGATTATATGAAATGGTAACTTCCCTAACGATAAACCACTTTCTTTTGCGGTAAGTTAAGAGATCATCATAAATATAAAGCTCGGGTGGCCAAATGGTACGGTTCAACGTCGGGTTTCCCCTAATCTTCAATAGTAATATTGACATTACTTACATAATCCTAGAAAGTGTCGGAAAAATCAACGTCTCTCTCGAGCTCCGGAATGTAATCAACATCTGACGGAGAGGGTATTTTCTTTTTCTTTTTATTTTCGAGAACGGAAAGTACTTCGGGATCCAGTTCTGTTGCCGGAGTTGCCTCGGGGGTTTCGCTGTCCTCGTCCAGAATTATTGGTTCCTCAACTTTCTTTAATGAATTCTTTTTATTTTTGGGCATACTTGTTAGTTTTTTAAATTTATACTATCTCGGACGAAATATATATACGATGTATAATAATAAAATGCAAGAGTCAACTTACGATATAGTAATAATAGGCGGCGGACCTTCCGGGCTTACCGCGGCAATTTATGCTTCCCGCGCGATGCTAAAAACGCTCGTCATTGCGGGAAATCCTCCGGGCGGGCAGCTGGTCATGACATCAGATGTTGAGAATTTTCCCGGTTTCCCGGACGGAATCATGGGACCCGATCTTATTGAGAATATGCGAAAACAGTCCGAAAGGTTCGGAACTTTATTTAAGGACGATAACGTTTCTTCAGTCCGGGGCACTTTTGAAGAAGGTTTTGAGCTTGAGTTTGGCTCCGGCGAAAAAATAAATGCCGGAACAATAGTTTTAGCCACCGGAGCTTCCGCCAAGTGGATCGGACTTGAAAGTGAGAGCAAATTAAAAGGTAGGGGCGTTTCAGCCTGTGCGACCTGCGACGGTTTCTTTTTTAAAGATAGGGTTGTTGCAGTTGTGGGCGGAGGAGACGCGGCGATGGAGGAAAGCACGTTCTTAACTAAATTTGCTTCTAAGGTCTACGTTTTGGTAAGAGGATCCCAGGAACAGATGAGAGCCAGCAAGATAATGCAAAAACGTGCCACGGATAATCCGAAAATAGAATTTGTGTTTAACACCGAAGTTAAAGAAGTGTTGGGCGCAAGTAATGTAGAGGGACTCCGTGTTTTTAACAATAAAACAGGTGAGGAAAAGGTAATGGATGATGTCAAAGGTTTGTTTGTCGCAATAGGCCACGAACCTAATACATCGTTTTTAAAGGGTTTTATCGATATGGATGCGAAAGGCTACATTGTTGTGAATTCAAACACAAAAACTTCCAAAGAGGGTGTCTTCGCCGCGGGCGACGTTGCCGACCATCATTATAGGCAGGCAATAACCGCTTCCGGAATAGGTTGCATGGCCGCTCTTGATGCCGTCAGACTCCTCGCCGACCGCGGTGTTCAGGTTAAATCAGATGCTTACTAGGCCGGGTATCTTACTTAAAAAATTAGGTTTTGAGAAGACTTTTCTGATTGTATTGATTGTCGCCGGTTTTGCTGTCCGTTTTTCGGGTTTAGGATATTCCCACTTTTACGGTGATGAAATAAAAACTTTATATTTAGACAAGACGATTGCGGCTTCCGATTTTTTGCTGGATCAAAGAAAAGGACCTATACAATTCGTTGCGGCCTGGGTGATGGAAAAAATATCCGGAGGTTATGATGAAGCCTGGGTACGCCTACCTTTCTCCCTCGCCTCTGTTTTATCGGTAGTTATTTTTTATTTTGTCGTCAAAAAACTTTTCGGTAACACAGCATCTTACTTTTCAACAATTATTTACGCGTTTTCCGGATTCAGCGTAGCTTTTGGGCGTACCGCGCAGTACCAGTCATTTTTAATGCTTTTTGGATTTTTGTCACTGCTGTTTATTCTCCTGTCAAAAGAGACTAAAAAAAGAATTTATATTTTGGCTGCCTCCCTTTCTTGGACACTTTCGGTTTACAGTCACTACGACGGTGTGTTTTTTCTAATACCGCTCATTTTCTTCTACGTGGGAAGTAAGAAGGATATCGCGCCTTTTATAAAGTATTTTTTATTGCCCTCACTACTGTTTTTACTGCCATTTTATCTTCCGTATATAATCAAGGGCTATTTAGCTTCCAATACCATAAACTACGTGTCGAGACGCGTGTCTGGAAGCGGATATTTGCCGAATAGTTCGCTTTATACGGTCGGTGTTTATAACCCGCTGTATGTCTTTTTTATTTTTATGCTTCCCGGACTTTTATCCTTTTTTATCAAGGACAACCGTCGGATAAGCATAGTTCAAATTTGGTTTGTCGCGTCGTTAGCTTTCTACGAAGTAATTATCAAAAATCCCGGTACCCATATTCAAAACTACCTACTTCCTTTAATTATTTTAAGCGGGGTCATGCTCTCTAAAGCCGGAAGGTACGTACGTTACACGGCTATTGCCCTGCTCTTTTTATACACAACCATTTCCTTTTTCACTTTTGTTCCTTCGCTAAATACAGGCTATCCTTGGAAGCAGTCGAACTTTTTGGGGTTACGCGTAAATAAAATAGAGAAAAAATATCAACTTTTTTTATACGGCTTTCCGTACAACAGGGGGTGGGATCGGATAAAGACGTATTTTACGGAGAAAAAAGATGTAAACGGGGTTTATACAAACGATAACGATTCGTACGCCGACTACTACCTGAGAGGATTTGCTTATACCCGTCCCGGGCCTAATTTTTTACCGCAGTACTACGTGCATATAATCGACAGCCAGGAGATTGATAATCCTAAGGAGAACTTTCTCACTACAAATGCTGCTAAATACAGTCTTGAAACTGAATTTTCCGACGACACCGGCCCAATTTCCCGAATATATAAACTTATAAAGTGATTTTAGGCCAGCATTTGGCTGACACTATTCCAATTGACCACGTTCCACCAGTTAGAGATGTAGTCCGCGCGCCTGTTCTGGTATTTGAGGTAGTAAGCGTGCTCCCATATGTCTAAGGCCAACAGTGGCCTGTAGCCCTCGGATATAGGTGTAGCTTGGTTTTGAGTATTCATTATTTTAACTTTGCCGTCTTTTCCTTGTACCAGCCATGTCCAGCCGCTTCCGAAGAGTGACAGGGCACTTTTACTAAACTCTTCCTTAAAAGTTTCAAAGGAACCGAACGTTTCATTGATTTTTTCCAATATTTCTCCGTCGGGTCCCCCGCCGTTTGCCGGTCCGATAATCTTCCAAAAGAAATTGTGGTTAAATACTCCCCCGCCGTTGTTTAGCACAGCCGTTTTTATGGTCTCGTCAACTACGCCCGGCGACATTAATATATCTTCCAACTCCATGTTCTCGAGGGATGTACCGGCAACGGCCATAATTAACTTGTCTAAATAGGTTTTGTGGTGTTTGGTGTAATGAATTTCCATTGTCTGAGCGTCTATGTACGGTTCCAAAGCGTCGAGCGTGTAATTTAATTGCGGAAGTTCTTTTAACATAAATTGTCCTTTCAATATATTTACGTGTATCTATATAATATCATAAATTTACTTATTTGCTAGAATTTAGGTGTAAATGCTTGAGAAGAACTTAGCCGTAATAATCAAATATGCCAACATTGTTATGCTGGCCGCGGTATTCCTTTCGTTCGTGCTTTTGCGTCTTATAAATCTTGGGTATTCCGAATATATTCCCGATGAAACTACGGTTTTGACACCCGTAAAAAACTCGGAGATCAACACAGAATTTTTACTCGCGCAAAGAAAAGGTCCGATGCAGTTTCTGACCGCGCAGACGGTAAGTATTTTAGGGGCGGATGTGTTCGACGAGTTTTCTTACAGATTTCCTTTTTTTCTAGCTTCCGTTCTGGGCTTGGTATTTTTCTATAAATTCATAAAAAATATGGAAGGGCAGTTTGTGGCTGTCGTAGCAACATTATTCCTTGGTCTGAATGGGATGCTGATAGCTTTTGGAAGGGTCGTTCAGTACCAGAGTTTGAATCTGTTATTTTCGTTCGCCGGATTATATTTTCTTTCCTTGTTGAAAAATGAAACACACAGGATAAGAAATTCTATTTTAGGTTCATTATTTTTAAGTTTGTCCATGATGTCGCATTGGGACATGATCTTCGTTCTGTCCCCTGCGCTGTTTTTGGTTTGCAGGTATGTTTTGTTTGCTCCCTTAAGAGGTAGGCAGAAAAGATCGCTTCTTGGGGCTTTATCCCTCCCTGTATTAGTAGTTTTTATGCCCTTTTTTATAAATTATTCGAATATTGCTCTGGCTGACTCAACCAACATTAGTTATTTCAAGACACGCGTCGGGTACTCCGATGTTTCTCTCGATAACATTATGATCAACCTTAAAGAGTACGTTGAAAAGATTGAACTTTATAACCCATTTATTTATCTTTATGCGCTCGGTTCGCTGGCTTTTGCCGGGCTTATCGGTTCTAGGCGGGCATTTCCTTATTTTTATTGGTTTTTATTTTCTTTGGCAGCCTTTTTATTTCTCGTTATAAAACCGGGAACCCACGTTTACAATATGTTTTATCCTGCGGCGGTACTTGCTGCGCTGGGTGCTCAATATTTTTACCAGCTTTTTAAAGGTTTATTGTCCAAGGCAGTTGTTGTTGCGTTAACCGTCCTTTTCTCCTTTTTCGCGTACCAGGGGTATTTATTATTCGCAGACACGCGGGTGGATTATCCGTGGGTGCAGGAGAATATTTTGGGTTATAAGACCAAGCCTTATTCTCAGAAAAGCCTTCCTAACAACATAATCGGCTTTCCGATTTACCGGGGCTGGGAGGAAGCAGCCGAATTTCTTGTGAGTGAGAACGCCAGGAATGGATCGGACATTCCGTACATTACCAACGAGGAATCCAGCATAGGAGGATTCTACCTTCCCCTCAGGTACGGAAAAGAGAACGAATATTACGCTATAGGCGTCAAACGACCGTTGTCCTTCGTGAATGACTACACTTTTCCTTCGATAAAAAATAAAAAGACGGTTAAGAGGATAGAAGTGCGGGGAGAAAATACGATGAGGATATACAAAGTGAGCATAAATGAAGAATAAATTCGCGAAGTACATTAAAATAACGGTAATCGCAGTGACGTTCCTAATTGCCGTTTTACTTCGGCTTGAGTTTTTCAGCGGCTCCGGAAAGGATGTCTATGCCTACGAGAAATCAGTTGAAGATTTGTTGACAGGTGTGAACCCATATAAGTGGACCGTGGAGTCATATTCCAACGCCGACGACCCGGGAAATCATGGGTATGCTTACCTGCCCCTGCTTCTCTACCTGAATTCGTTTTTTTACATTGTTTCAAAGCTGAGCGGGATATCTTTTTATGTTTTAAGCAAACTTCCCATACTGTTGGCGGATCTAGGCGTGGGAATAATACTTGTTAAACTCCTCTACCGAAAAAATTATTGGGCTTTGCTGGGTGCCCTACTCTTTTGGTTTTGGAATCCGTATTTTTACATGAAGAACAACTACGTTTATACGGATCCCTTGCCGGTATTTTTATCGTTGCTCGCTCTCTATTATCTGGAAAAGGACGACGTTCTTGCGGGAGTTTTTCTTGCTTTGGCCGTGGCAGCCAAGCCCTATTCTCTGGTCTTCCTTCCGCTCTTTCTTTTGAAAGCTCACAAACCGTTAAAGCTTATGGCCTCCTCTGCTTTGGTCGGCCTGGCGCTCAGTATTCCTTTCTTTAGGTCGTGGGATGATTTTATGACCTATCTTAACGGAGCCGTATTTGTACATGGGGAGCGGTTCGTTCAGGGGCGTCCTTTTTTATTTTTTATAAGCTACTATGGCAAAGTTGAGCTTGTGCAAATTATACCCATTAAATTTTATGTGTACGCTTCTATTTTATCAGCGTGGCTCTTTACCGGTACTGCACATTTCCTATTTAAAATAAAGGAAAAATATTTGTTGGCTGCTGTCTGTTTGGGCTTATTTTATTTTTTTACTCCGGTATTGAATCGCACGTATATGCTTTGGCTGATGCCCGTATATGCGATCGCTTTGTACGGTGTGCTGGGCAGGAGACTTTTGTTGTACTATTTGTCGCTTCTTTCTTATTGGGTGTTCTATTACGTTTACATATATTATTGGAGGGAAGGTTTTCACATTTGGCGCCCATAAGACCGTATGCAGTTTAAAAACGAGTTACTTAATAAAATAATTAAAGGTAGATACTTTGCCGGTGTGGCAACAGCTCTTGCACTTTTTTTCCTACTGCTCCCTTTGTCGCTAAAGATAGATTTTATGCAGAACGACGATTGGGTGTATTACGGTATGGTCGAAAATTTCATGAAATTAAATTTCAAACTGGATCCTTTGTCGGCTCCCACCTTTTATACTCAAGGTCTAATCGGCGTGGTGTATGCGCGGTTCTTCGGATTGCAGAGTTTGCCTGTGCTTACGCTAATTATTTCTGTCCTGTGCTTTTACGTTTTCTTTGTCATATTGCGCAAACATTTTAATTTGGAGCGGTTCGGGTCTGTACTGGTCTCTCTCACCCTTTTTTTTAACCCTCTTTTTATCTACTCAGTATGGGGATTTATGACGGAAAATTACTTTCTCCTTTTCATGCTTTTGTCGATCCTGTTTTATTTAGACGCGGTAAGATCGGGAAATAAAAAAGACATAGTATTGTACGTTCTATTTATCTTTTTAGCGTTAAACATCAGGCAGGTCGCGTTGGTATTTCCCCTTTCCACACTTGTGTACTCTCTGTTCAGAAGAGACAAGAGACATATTTTAATAAATCTGGCAATTCTGACAGGCTTGGGAGCTTACTACGTTCTTGTTTTTCCGGCAACACCAGAGATGACGGAAAAAAGTCTTCAGTTCCACCATCTCAGAGACGCCCCTTTCGTCTATTCTCTGGTCTATGGCTCATTTATATTGATGTCTGCCCTACTCCTTCCTTTGCTGGTGCCGGAGTTTGGCGGGAAGAATAAATTAAAATGGCTATTATTTTTGGGTTTGGCGGTAGGTGCTTACTTTTTATTAAATCATTACTTCCTACCGTCAAAAGTTTCCTGGGGGGAATTTCCTTATTTTGAGAACACATTCGAGAGAAAAGGATTTTATCCGCGGGGCGTGCTAGGGACCAAATATCATTTTAAGTACATGTTCGACCTATACCGTTATTGGGATTCAGCGGCAAAGATCGTTCTAAGTTTATTTGTTTCTTTTGTACTGATGAGAATTAAAAAGATAAACGGGTTATGGGCGGTCTTTACGGTTATCTACCTGGGAGTAATGACCGTCACGGAGACCTTTTATGATAGGTATTTAGTTATCCTTATTCCGGTTTTTATCTTTCTTATTCTTGGGGTAAACGGTTTGAAGAAAGTGAATAAGATTTTGGCGGTTCCTTTTTTGGCGTTTCTTATTTTCTACAACTACCAGCTGTCGATGGATTTTATCCTGGTGAACAAATATATCTGGAACAAGTCCGAGGAGTTGGTCGTTACTTACGACAAAGAACCGAGAAGGATACAGGGAACTAACGCGTGGAAACTTAAGTATTTGAATGAAAGAAGAAACTATGTGTTCGATTTTACATACGATAGTGCGGATATTAACAAGCCTTATCGTGATCTTTACACGACCGAAGAAATTAAAAAGATAGAATTTCCGGGAAGCTTATGGGTCAGACCGTACATATATGTATATCAGAAGATTGATTAAACAGCACTCTGTTTGCTGCAGAAGTGTTTGTTCTGCTATCCTTTGTTCATAGCTAATTATTTTCTGAAAAAAATCGGATGGTTAACGACGAAGTTTATATTTATCGTGCTGTTTTTGTTAACGCTTTTTTTGCTTCCGCGCATGTTTAACCTGGGCAATGATATTTCCAACTCTGATGCGCTTAGGTGGCACCGCAGGTCCGACAAATTTCTTTCAGCGCTAAAGACAGGAGATTTTAAACAAACCTTTCAAAGGTACCACCCCGGAGTGACGGTTATGTGGATCGGCGCTACATCCGAACTGGCATTGTACAAATATCAGCAAATAAAAGGAGAGGAAGTCGGAACGTTGGAAAATACGGGTTTCTTTCCCCGTCTTCATGGACTGTCAAAGCTGTTGCTGGTGCTGGCTCTGGCCACCTCTTTTGTACTTCAGTTGTACCTTGTAAGGGAATTATTCGGCCGAAGTACAGCAGCAATCTACGGGTTCTTAATATCATTGGAGCCGTACTTTATCGGGATAAACAGGTGGTTTCATCTGTCGTCCATGGAAGCTTTTTTCTCTATAACTTCGGTGTTACTGTTATTGGTTTTTTTGAAGAGAGAAAAATTCCGTTATCTTCTACTTTCAGGTATTTTTGCCGGTTTGGGATTACTGACAAAGATGACGGTCTTTATAACCGTAATGTTCTCAATCCTGCTCTTGTTTTACGGCGTTTATGAAGGGAAGATTAGATTTAAAGTGCTTTTTTTGTATATGGTCGCTGCAGCTATGACGTTTTTTGTATTTTTCCCCGCACTTTGGGTGGCTCCCCTGTTCGTTTTTTCGAATATGTACTCAGCGGTTTTTAACGCAGTGTTTTCCGACATCAGAGGCGAGATATTTACACTGCCACAAAAAATATTCTACTACCCAATCATTCTGGCATTTAAACTGTCTCCGCTTATACTTCTTGCGGGAATTTACTCACTGTTCAAGACCTGCAAAGAAAAAAAAGGAAACAGAAATAGAAATACATTGGTTATAGGTGTTTATTTTATATTTCTTGTAATATTTTTAACTTTGACCGATCAGAAGATAGACAGATATTCGGTCGCCCTTTTCCCTTCTCTGATAATGTTGGTTTCGATTGTATTTTCAAAATTAAAACGCCGTTGGCAGGTAATTTTGCTTTCAGCGCAGGTCGTTACATTTATATGGGCAACCGGAATTTTTTACCCGGTTTATTCCGCATACATAAATCCTCTTTTTGGCCATAATTTTATTTTAGAGGCAGGATTTTACGAGAACTCCGGAGAATACTATTCAAATGCCGCCTATTACCTAAATACTAGGGGGCGGGACGTATCTACTCAGGTTCCGAATAATATTGAGTCGTTTAAACCTTACTATAAAGGTAATTTAACCCCGAACGCCGAAGATGCCGATTATGTGGTGTACGGTATGGATTTTGACAGAAAAGCATTTCCTGTGATAGACGGTTGCAAGATAGAACACTACTTCGGCAATAAGTTATATAAACCGGTAGCAGTGTATGCGTGCAATAAAGTGAAAATTTGAGAACAGAGCATTTCCGATAAGTGACTCCCTTGACACTCACAAACAAAGCTACTAGTCTTTAGGTCAGACATGCGTATCACCCGTAAACTAAAAGGCACGTTATTCATCACTGTTTTAATTAGCTTTTTTTCTACCTTCGTTTTTTCTGCAACACTGTCTTTAACAAAAATAGGTGCGCTGGATACGGCGGGTAAAAATTATCCGGAATGGTGGTACACCTCAACTAACACCACACTGTCCGGTACGGCTGCAGACGGTTCCCAGGTTTCGGTAAAAGTAAACGACGCAGTAAATCAGGTAAACGTTACATCGGGGGCTTGGTCATACACGCTGGCCGGCGAGAGCAAAGATTACAACATAGAAATTTCTCAGGGCGCTGAAAAAATCTCCTTTGTGTTACATTTAGGTCAAACGCTTCCCGACAACATTAGCGGTGGCTCATCTCCGCAGTCCGAAGGAGTGCCGGAAACCGGGTATAACCAGATTATTGCTATAAGTCTGGGTGTAGGAATAATTCTTCTGGCGTCATACTTTTATTTTTGGGGTGATCTTAAGAAGAAAACTGTTTTTGAAGCCAGAATGATCCGCGAGGATTAATCTTCCACAAAAGGCACGAACGCAAATCCCGGAAAAAATAAGCTGTCGAAGTCTGTTTCCGAATTCCTGACCATTCTGTATATTCCGTTGTCCTTCGGAAAGACCATTATTCCACCGACCTTTAGTTGTTCTTTCCACGCTTCCGGCACTTCGCGGACCTCGGCGGCGGCGATTATTCTGTCAAATCCGCCAAGCTCTTTTGATACGTCCGGAAGGCCCGGCCTTGCGTTTCCTTCGTAGAAAGAGAGGTTGTCCGTTATTAAAGGATATTTACTGACGTTTTCTTTGGCATAAGCGCTTAGCTGAGGGATTATCTCTACGGTGTAAGTGTGGCCGTTCTCACCGGACATAAAAGCCACTAATGAAGCTTGCCATCCCGAACCGGTTCCTACATCCAGAATTTTATTTCCCTGTTTAACATCCAACAGTTCCAGCATGAATACCACTGTGAACGGTTGGGAAATTGTCTGTCCGTAGCCTATCGATAATGCCGCATCAGCATAGGGGTCTCCCCTATTCTCGGGGAGCACAAAATCCGATCTGTCTATTTCCAGCAAGGCCTGTTCAATAGAAAAAGATTTAAGTACGCCCGAAGATTTTAATTTATCTATAAGCTCGTGTTTGATCATGATCTTATTTTATCGGCCAGATTTTTAAGAGCTTCGTTTGTCGGTTTTTCTCTGTGTTCTGTGAGTGTATCTGCGGCCGTTCTGTTTCCGTAGTAGGGATAAAGTTTTACATGCATGTGCGCAACTTCCAGTCCCTCGATAGCTGTTAAGACCCGTTCACACATGAGTTTTTCTTTCAGAAGCCCGGCAGTTTTTTTAGCCGCCCCCATTACCGCGCAAATAACCTCGATGTCGTTGGAGTAAAAATCACTGTCATAATGTTTTTTGGGGATAACGACCGTCATTCCTTCAGTCGTCGGATTTATGTCCAAAAATGAAACATGGGTTTCGTCCTCGTAAATTATTTCGGAAGGAATTTCACGTTCTGCAATCCTGCAAAATATGCAATCTTTCATGGTGTTATTGTATCAATTTTGTGGAAAATGAAGTAATCGTTGGAGCCGGCATTTTTTCCATCATCACTGAATGAGGACGTCAAGGTTAGCCCTCTTTGTCCCATCAAATCAACAATATCATTCTTCTCCTTCTCACTGTAGAGATGACAGTATCGTCGGAGGTGAGGATTATTGTCCCAGCCTAGCAGGAAATCGTTCTCCCCGAGTTTTTCCACAGCCTTTTCTATATCGAAGTTCCAGAAAGTTAAAATGAGATATCCACCGGATCCGACCGTTTCGGCAATGTTATTAAAAAATCCATCTCTAAGCTTTGAGCCGGGTATGTGATGGGTAGCGCCGAAGCATACGACCAGATCGAATCTTCCCGCCAAAGGTTTTTCGAGTATGTCTTTTTTTAAGAACACTCCGTCAGGATATTTACCCCGACCTTCTTCCAGCAACCCCTCGTCATTATCAAGTCCGGTGTATTTTATTTCCCGCGAAGACAGACGTTCTTTCAAAAATCCCAGGAACCTTCCGTTGCCGCAGCCGACATCTAGCACGGTAATGGTAGAATGATCGATGAAGGATATAACATCAACTGCCCTACCCCATCCTTTCCAGTAACTCTGGCGGGTACTTGAGAACGGAGCTTTTTTGTAGAAAGCTTTGTTAAGTTTTAAAATCTCATTAATTTGAGCCTGATCCATAATATGAAAAAACAATTTGACGACAGTCCTAAGATGATATCAATGATACGCGATATTTCCAAAGCCGCTACCGAAAAGGAAGTACTGAAGGTTTTATTTAGCAATTCACGGGGTTTGGACGACACTTTTTCCAAAACAACCCTTTTGGAGGAATACAGAAAATTGAAGGAAGGCGGAAAGCTTGTTCTGACAAGCAAATACGAGGATCGTTTTTTGGAAAATATAAAGACGAAGAAGGTACGAACAATGTCCGGCGTCACGCCCATAACCGTCCTTACCAAACCGTATCCGTGCCCCGGCAAATGTATTTTTTGTCCGAGCGATGTACGGATGCCCAAAAGTTATTTATCAAGCGAACCGGGGGCGCAGCGGGCGCACGACAACAAATTTGATCCTTATTACCAGACGTACAACCGACTCGTTGCCTACGAAAAAACAGGGCACCCTGTAAGCAAAATAGAACTTATTGTCCTTGGGGGAACGTGGACTTCCTACCCGGAAGCATACCAGCTTTGGTTTATAAAAAGATGCTTTGACGCGATGAACGATTTCAAACCGGGAGCCGGTTCGCCCTATTTAATTGTTAAAGCCGAGCTTCCGTATGACGAGAAGAAACTTGTGAATATGACCGGAACTTATAACGCGGTTGTTGGGCTTTCTCGGAATGATAAAAAGACTGCGGGCGAAGATTCTACCTGGGAAGAGCTATTCGCATCCCATGCTAAAAACGTTAACGCCTTGTGTAAATGTACAGGACTGGTCATCGAGACACGCCCCGACGAGATAACAAAAGACGAAATAGTGAGAATGAGACGTCTGGGTGCCACAAAAGTGCAGATAGGTATTCAGAGCTTGAACGACAGGGTGTTGAAACTAAATAAGCGTGGGCACACTGCTGCCAAAACCACCGAAGCCTTTTCGTTATTAAGAGAGGCCGGTTTCAAGATACACGCCCACTGGATGCCTAACTTGTACGGTTCCGATCCGGCGGCGGATATAAAGGATTTTTCCAAATTATTTAGCGACAAAAAGTTCAGACCCGACGAGCTGAAAATCTATCCATGTTCTTTAGTAGAGGGCACCGAACTTATGGAGCACTATAAAACAGATGCCTGGAAGCCCTACACCGAGAAAGAACTTTTGCACGTTTTTAAAAGTATTCTTCCGACAGTCCCGCGCTACTGCCGTGTTACCCGAGTTGTGCGCGATATTTCGGGTTTGGATATTGTGGCCGGTAATAAAAAGACCAACTTTAGGCAGATCGCCGAGGCCGACCTTGAAAAAGATAAGACAAAACTAAAGGAAATACGTTCCAGGGAGATTAGAGACAAAAAAGTAAACAGGGAGGAGCTATTCTATAAAGAAACGACTTACCTGACCGACGGCACAAAAGAGTATTTCCTGGAATTTGTAACGGAGGACGATCGGATCGCCGCTTTTCTCAGACTTTCTCTGCCGGAAAGATCGGCGAAAGTGGAAGAAATCTCGGGTTCCGCAGTAATAAGGGAGATACACGTTTACGGAGGCAGTGTTGTAGTGGGCACGGGGGAAGAGGGCAAAGCTCAGCACGTAGGTTTGGGGAAAGAGCTTATAAAGAAAGCCTCAAACATCTCCCGCGGGGCAGGATTTAAGAGGCTTTCAGTCATTTCCTCGGTAGGAACGCGCGGGTACTACACCGGTATCGGCTTCACACAGGGAGCCTTATACCAGCATTTAAAACTTTAGAAGTTCCTCTGCATACTTACCTATTAAAGGTAAGGGCTGTTTTTTCTCGGAAGCGGCGTTGAGTATTCCCATGACCCACAGGACCACGAGAGCCATCCAGGCCAGCATTCCGACTATCCACCCAATGATGGGTATCGATGATATCACTCCTATTCCGACTCCTACTAACAGGATCATAATCGCTTGTTTAACGTGATATTTAACAAAATCGTTGTCTTTATACTCGGTGAGGAGAGGAAGGAAAAATATAAAATAGGCTACTATAGCCATTATTTTCGAATTGTCAGCTGAATTATCCACGGGGTTGTTTGTAGGCGCAGCATTATTTTCGGGCTGGATTCCGTTGTTTGTCGGTTCTACTACTTGACTTTCGTCCACAATATCACCTCCTCTAAATATTTAAATGTTTCTACTCATCCGATTCAACTATCTCTATACTTAATATCTTAACAGGTTTTACGGGTTTTGAGGGTTCTCCTCCGGAACTTACCGTAACTTCCGCTTCGGCGATCCTGTCCACTACTTCCAGACCTTCGCTTACTTTGCCGAAGATCACGTAATTTTTTTGGAGGGGATAGTCTTTATGCATAATAAAAAACTGGCTCCCGTTGGTATTGGGACCGGCGTTAGCCATCGCGATAGTTCCTCTTGTATATTCCCCGTCGAACAGTTCATCAGCGAAACTGTAACCGGGACCACCCGATCCGGTGCCCTCGGGGTCCCCGCCCTGTATCATGAAACCTTTCATAACTCTGTGAAATATCACATTGTTGTAGAAATCCGCTCTTGAGAGAGTAACAAAATTGTTTACCGTTATCGGAGTTTTGTCCGCGTAAAGATCAATTTTTATAACACCTTCCGTGGTTGTCATTACCGCCGAGTACTTTTTATTGATATCTAAGTTCATTTTTGGGGGCTCCTTCTGAATGTTTCCCGTAGGATTAATTTGATAATTATCTTTTTCCGACGGACTTGATTCCGCCGTATCCAGTTTTTGTAAAACGTTTTTTGTACTCTCCTTTTCCTGTACAGTACGCTTAGGTATTTTAGAACCGAAGACCGCCAGTCCTATTAAAAGAAGTATAGGTAAAAGTATAGCTATGTATACAGCTTTGTTGTTCATGGTTTAAAACATCGGTCGGTAATGCGGAATTATTTAAATAACCGCCACCTCAAACCGCCCTCAACTTTATCTTTATATAGAGCAGTAAAAAGACACCCTAAAATTACTACGTCTAAAATGAATCTAAACTCCTCCTTTTCTGTGTTGCTCTCTTCCCAAATATTATTCGTATACGCCGACAATAATATCAGAATAAGAAGAACAAGTGTAGCCACCCACCCTTCCCATGTGAAAGGCACAAAACCATAGCCAAGCATTTTAGATTTGAACCAATACTTTTTCATAAATTAAGTATACAAAATGTAACGAAAATCTAATAAACTTAAAGTGTGAGCCCAAGACACTTCCTAACCGATCCCGGAACTTTAGTCGTTTTCACTTACGCTCCTGCAGGACTAGGACACCTACGTGTTACGGATTCCCTGTCGGCGGGCCTTCCTAAGGGCGTAAAAACCGTGCTTTTAGGATCCTCGGATAAAGGAATAGAGGCGATCCATAAATTTATAAGTATCCATGTCATTACAAGGCGGTTAATGGAATGGTTTCAGCGCGGACATCCCCAAAAAATATTCACATCATTTTATAGAAGGTATCTAAGATCCGGTTCGGACGAGATGAAAAGAAAGATAGAAGAGATATTTGAACAGCAGATAGATGTACCAAAAACACTTGTAATCGTTGCTACCCATTTCGGGCTCGCTCACAAAATAGCTGCGGTAAAAAAAGAAATTGAAGAAAAAACAAGCGCAAAAATAATATTAGTAGTTCAGGTTACCGACGATACACCTCAATATATTTGGTACGTTCCGGGGGCCGACACAATATTTGTGCCAAGCAGGGAAACAATGCTTGAGCTAAAAGAGTATGCATTGAAAAGCAATCTGGAAAAAGTAAAAATAGAGGTACTCCCCTATCCGATTAATCCGTCTTTAAGTAAAAAACTAAATAGTAAAGATTTTGAACAACGTGAAAGACAAATGTCAGCAGACTCACGTGAGGTCATTGATTTCTGCTTACCCGTTCCCGGTGCTGCCGTAGGAATGGACTTTCTGCACCACCTGATCCCCCAGCTTCAGTCTAAATACTCCAACTTTCGATTTCACGTCGTGTGTAAGGATGCACCGTTCACGCGTCAGTTTACTCAGAACGTGAGGTCTTTTCCCAATGTGATGCTGCACACTTCCAAACATGACCGGGAAATAGTGGATGCCTACGAAAAGATTTACGAAGACTATATTATTTCCTTTGAGGTTACAAAACCAAGCGAGCAGTCATTTAAGGCACTATACGATTTTGATATGAAGGGTGGTTCTTTTCTTTTATTTTCCAATCCGGTAGGTAGACAGGAAAGAGACAATCTGGATTTCTTGCGAAGACACAGGCTTATATTTGACCAAAAAGTAACGCAAAGGCTTTGGAACTACGCGGACGCGGGGAGAACATTAAGCGGAGCGTTGAAGGACAGATTAATTCCCGGAGGCAGTACGATAAGATGTGTTCAACTTCCATTCGGCTCACAGCGCGCTGCCAACTTTATATGGTGGTGCATGAAAAATAGGGTATTTGAAAGCATTGTCCGTAATTATTCAAAAATAGCCGCCAACCGGGATTTCGAAACCCGTTCCGACGGAGTGGCCCTTTTTTGGTCTAAGGTATCTTTGCTAGTATAATAAAACCATGGAAAACACGTCCCCGAAAAAACTTCCTCTGACAGGCATATTTATAGTATTTGTAGTAACCGCGGTATTTTTGAGTGCAGTTATCTTTATATTGAAGGATATAAAACTTGAAACCGCTTCCCAAGAACCAGATCCCTTGGAAATAACCAAGATAGAAACAGAGAGAGGCAATGCTGTTATAACCGGTTCGCTGGGGTATCCGAGCGAATTTATACCTGAGAATATGGAAGTATGTGCCGTCGAGGTTGCCGGCCAGGGAGCTCACTGCAGTAACGAACATTTGAAAGATAAAGCATATACATACGGAGTGGGTTACAGACTGACACTGCCTGCGGGCGAATACTATGTTTACGCCTACGTTCCTAACCAACCAGACGCGACAGGACAAACGTACAAGGCTTACTATTCTGAATTTGTTACATGTGGAATGGAAGTTTCGTGTTCCGGTCACGAACCTATTAAGGTTACGGTTAGGCAGGGGGAGATCGTAAGCAACGTGGACCCCCAGGACTGGTATAAGTAAATGTATATATCTGTAGACATGGGTGGTACAAAAACCCGAATAGCTTCGTCCGAAGATCTATGCACCCTTTTGAAAGTAAAAAGGTTTTACACCAATAAAAATCCCGTTACTCAAAAGGAGATAATATCTTCGGGAATTAGAGAACTTACATCGGAAAAAGAACCGTCGTTTGTTTGTTTTGGCGTTCCGGGTATTGTCGACAGGCAGACAGGAAATTTTGTTGTTGTCCCGAACTATAGAGACGTGAGCGGAAAACCCTTCACCACCCTTTTAGACGAAAGATTTTTGACCAACTCTTTTGTCGAGAACGACGCAACCTTGGGTGCCATAGGGGAGGCTGTTTTGGGCGCAGGTAAAGACTTTCAGCGCGTGGGCTATTTAACTTTCGGAACAGGTACCGGCGGCGCTTTGGTCATAAAAAACGGTACGGGACCGTTCGAATATATCAGTGACGAACCTGGACACATAATAATAGTAGAGGGAGGACGTACATCGCCGGGATGTAAACATGCCGGTTGTTTCGAAGCGTACACTTCCGGCCATTCTTTCGAAGCTTTGTTCAACATAAAACCCCAGAACTGCTCGGATAAAAGTGTGTGGGCCAAATATGCAGAATATGTAAACCTCGGATTAAATAAAATTCACGCCACGTGGAAGTGCGACGTTTTTGTGATCGGAGGAAGTATGGCTCTTGAGTACGAATTATTCTGTGAATTTCTCAAAGCTCCCGTGCCTGTTGTGAGGTCTTTGACACTGGATGACGCGGGTGTTTATGGGGGATTCGTACTTACAAAGCAAATTTTGTCCGGCGGCCAAAAATACTAGTTTTGTCTAAACAGAGCTTTTGCCATGTCCCAATAGGTAGGCGTTGAGTTTTGTTCCTTTTCCCAAAGCCACCATTCAGCCCCCCAAAAATAGAGGTCGCGGAAACCGCTTTTCTGTGCATAAGTAATGGTCGACAGAAAATCCGTGACCGACATTGTTTGATTTTTTTCCTCGTTAGAAAGCTTTGAATTTATTGCGGGACCCCATGGTTCGGCCTGAAGCTCAGTGACGATTATTCTTTCAATGGGGACGCCCGTCATACGGGCGCGCACCCCATATGACCAGTGGGACAGGGGGTACTGAAAGTAAAAGGCGCTTTTTGTCAGAGTGCCCCAGAAATCATACCAGATCTTTCTATACATTGATATTCCAAGGTAATCGGCCATTTGGTAACTGGGGAACCAAAAACCGCCTTCGCCGCTGTCCTGGATAAGGATGGGCCTTTCGTCCAACGCACGGACGAGCTGTATTTCCTGCTCTACGGTAGCTTTTTTCACGGGAAGGCACTCTCCGAAGGGAAAGAAGGGTTCATTTTCAACCTGCCACATTTTTACGGAATTGTAACTTTGAAGTTCCATAACGGTTCTGATAACGTATTCGAAAAGCTCTTTGTCCCTTTCAGTCTCACTACTCATGCCTCTCCACCAGCTCGGTTCAAAGCATTCCGGATAGCGCGGAACTTTTCTGCCGATCGCTAAAATTACGTTCGCGTTTCTTTTATCGGCTTGTTCCAGCTGCCATTTTATATCTCTATAATTATAATTTTCCGGTGTAACTTCTATCTCATCCCAGTAAGCGATTAACCTTAGGTTTCGGGCACCCAGGTCGTCGAGCACTTTTATGTAGGCGTCCTTCCAATCTAACCCTATTTGTGAGGCGTACTTGTTGGAAAAAGTGACACCGTAACGGTTATCGATCCTAAGATCGGGTTTAAGAAAATAAAAAAGTACAAACGGGAACGCTATCAATATCACGATAGTTATTAAAACTATGCGGGTTAGAGACAATCCGAAAAGTTTTCTAATGTATTCCCAAGCCTTTGACGCCTGTTTTTTGAGGGCAGTCTGTCTGCGGAACATATTTTATTTTACTATCCCATTCTTACATATTTCAGCGTAATCATAAAAGGATTTTCTCGGTATACGTTTTAGACCGTTACTGCGGCTCACTTCGACTAACCCGAATCTGGGCCAAAAACCGTGGTGCCATTCGTAATTATCCAGCAGGGACCAGTAAAAATAACCTTTGATTTTTACACCGCGGGAAAGAGCGGCATGTGCCTGAGTTAACATTTTTTTAATGAAATCGGTTCTTTGAGTGTCGTGGTTGTCGGCTAAGCCGTTTTCAGTTATGTAAATGGGCAAGTTATATTTTTTCAAATTCATTAAAATTTTATAAAGACCGTCGTAATTTATCCACCACCCCAGATCATTCACAGGATTATCGGGATTGCGTATTTTAAGTTTCACAACTCTGTTAGTGAAGTAATAATTGAGTCCTATAAAGTCCAGATTTTTAGAAACAGGCTTTAAAAAGAAATCGCTGTTGAAAAAATATAATATATTTGCAAGAAACTTATCCAGGATGGTGTAGGTTGAGTACTCGTACCATGAAATGTTTTTAACGATACCGATAGGTTTTTTGCACACCTCCTTTATTTTTCTATAAGCTAGGTTGTGAGTTCTCATCATGTTTATCTGAACTACCACGGACATAAGCAAACTCTTTTTATTGGGAGGCCAGGTTCCGACGATATAAGACATTGCGGCGTAGACCTGAGGCTCGTTTATAGTGATAATTGCGTCGCAGTATTCCCCAAGGTATTCGGCACTTTTTAGAGCGTAGGCTGAAAATAATTCCGGCGTTTTAGAGTTAATCCACCCTCCCATTTCGGCTAGCCAAACCGGATTTGTAAAATGGTGGAAAGTTACAAATGTTTTTAAACCTTTTTCTTTTGCGGTTTTTAATACCTTTTTATAGTGTTCCAAAGCTTTGTTATCGTACACGCCCTTTCTGGGTTCTATTCTCGCCCATTCGATGCTTAATCTTACTGCGTTGGTATTTAGTTGTTTACATAGCTCAAAATCTTCGGCGTATCTATTGTATGAATCACAGGCTAACCCCGATGCTTCCAGGGGCAGATCTCTTCTTCCGTCTTTTTCCACCTCCCATTTCCACCAATCACAATTTGTATTATTACCTTCGGTTTGATGAGCGGAAGTTGCGGTGCCCCATATAAAATCTTTTGGAAATTCCATGCTTATAGTATACAGTCGCGTGGCTGACCGCGGAAGAATATTTCACTTCTTCGGCGTAGCCGAAGAGAGGCGTTCACTTCTTCGGCGTAGCCGAAGAGAGCGTGACTTCAACGGGTAATTAGGTATAATTGTAGATATGAAACTACTGCTCAAACTTGTCATCGCCACCTTGGCGATATTTGTTGCTTCCCGAATTATTCCCGGCGTCGTGGTGGAAGATTTGGTCACGGCTATCATCGTCGCTATCGTCTTAGGTACCCTAAACCTTTTCGTAAAACCAATACTCATACTTTTAACTCTTCCCATAAATATTCTGACGTTCGGTCTTTTCACGTTCTTCATAAGCGCATTTATCACGATTTTGACGGCTTCGATAGTCCCCGGGTTTCAGATCGCGAGTATCTGGACCGCCATTCTATTTAGTATCGTGGTTTCAATTATTAACTCGTTTCTTAACAGAGTTGTTGATTAACTGTCCGGATGCATTCAGGAAAATTTACAAAAATCATTGCCACCCTCGGTCCTTCGAGTAGTGACGAAAAGGTTATAAAAGAACTCATAACTTCCGGTGTCAATTTATTCCGTTTCAATCTTAAGCATGCCGATATGCAGTGGCACCTGGAACATATTAAAAAAGTTCGGGAAGTGAGCGGACAGATGGGGATCAGTACGGGTGTGATCGTAGACCTACAAGGTCCGGAGTGTGTTTTGATCATCCCGGAGGCAAAAGAACTTGCAATTGAAAAGGATGGTTTATTAAAAATAAATACGGATGTTCATTTTAATCCTCCTGAAGTTTATAGTCAGCTCAAGGCAGGGGATGTTCTTGTCGTGGATGACGGGAAGATAGAACTTGAAGTCACCGGTCAAAAAGAGGAGCTTTATTTAAAAGTTGTCAACGCGGGTTTATTAAAATCAGGTAAGGGCGTTTCGTTCAAAGGTAAAAAAATATCTACGGAAACAATCAGCGAGGAAGAAAAAGGAAAGATAAAGGAATTTTTGAAAGCATCCCCGGACTTTTTTGCTCTGTCTTTTGTCAGAGACCATATGGACGTCGGTAATCTGGCTAAGTTTTTGTCGGATAATGGGTCAAACGCCGGCATTATTTCCAAGATCGAAACTCAGGGGGGCATAGATGACCTCGATCTCATTGTCGAAGAAAGTGACGGAATTATGGTGGCGCGGGGCGATCTTGGAGTTGAAGTATCATTGGAAAAGATCACTTATTACCAGAAGAGAATTATCGAAAAATGCCGGGCTTCGGCTAAACCGGTGATAGTTGCGACACAAATGCTTGAGTCCATGACTTTAAACCCCTCCCCTACCCGTGCCGAGGTTTCGGATATCTCAAATGCCGTGCGTGATGGGGCGGATGCCGTGATGTTGTCAGGAGAAACGGCAATAGGAAAATATCCCATTGAATCCGTAAGGTTTATGCACAAGATCGTAAGTTTCAATGAAAAGGCTTTGCGTGTTCCGGCCGCTCTGGAGTTTTCGGAAGATCGTACTTTCAGCATAGTAAAGGCGGCTGTAGATATTATTAAGTCCGACAACGGGCGTTCTCTTTCAAAAATACTGGTAGCCACCGAAACGGGTAAGACGGCGCGTATCTTTTCTTCCTTCCGCCCTGAGATACCGATAATAGCTTTAACTCAAAATGAGGACACGTTGAAAAAATTGGGACTATCGTACGGCGTCCTTCCCAATAAAATTGAATTTCCCGAGCACGGGCTGGTTGATGTGACTGAGATCGCTCACGTTCTTTTGGAAAGAGGAATTCTCTCCAAGGGTGAGAATATTATTGTAGTACACGGTAAAAGGTGGCAGGACCCCGGTAACACCAACTCTTTATATATCTTTAATGTGAACTAATTTTTTTCTGTGTCGCAGGGTGCCCCCCACACGCCGAGCTTGTCTTTTTTTGCAGTGTTCTGTGCGTTAACGAACAGCTCTTTGTATTTGTAATCTTTGTCGTAGGTATATTCTTTTGCCCCGCCTATTTCTATGATCTTTTCGTTAACATTTAATCCTCTGCCCGTGTGAATATAGCGTAAAAGCCGTCCGTACTTGTCTTTTTCACCCTGGGTGAGGTCGCTTTCTAATAAAATAGTCTGTTCGGCCAGCAATTTTTCCAGTTCCGATCTGCTCCAATCTCCCCTGCAGTCGTCGCTTTCGGGGGCATTAAGGCCTATCAATCGGACACTTTGCTCGGTGTCCCCGACAATTACTTTTATTGTGTCGCCGTCGATAACTTTGAACAACGTTATCTGTTCTTTATTACTGCCGGTGCTTGAAGAAGAGAGGATTTCCGGAAATTGTTTAAGACTTTGGTTTAGCGCGATACCCAATCCGATAACCAGAAAGACGTAAAAGAAAACATATGAAAATTTTTTTAATCCGGAACTTTTCACAACTTTAGTATAAGTTAACTTCCGTAATGTTAATATGACAAAGCGTAAATTAGGTAGAGCGCCGCGATAGAGAGTAAAGGCCAGAACCGTTTATTTTCAAGAAACTTATATCTCACACTCAGAAATCTGTTGAACCTTACGAATTCTAATATAATTAGAAATCCCAGCATTGCGAAAATAATACGATTTAAAACTGGCGGAAGATTTATAGATTTCGGAACCAGCGTTACGTGAATTAATATTAGGACACCGGCTAAATAAACAAATCGATGTAGGCGTTTCCAGTATTTTCCCAGCCGGTTCACCATAAAGGGCGGGGATGTTAATGCCATCGCGATCAGGATTAGAAGTGCGGCAGACCCGATAATATATGGCAGGCGCTCATTCAGGCTGAGCACGGCAATTCCCTGAAAACCCCCCAGGTTGTCTCTGAAAGCCGTAAGGGCATGAGTAAGCGCGAAAAAGAATGAGGATATGCCTAGGGCCTTTCTGGCTCTTAAAATAGTCAATTTATAGGGTACGTTTGGAAAAACTATGGTCACAGGACTGACCATAAGCGTAAGATACAGAAAGAACACTGCCAGAAAGGCGTACCTCGAAGCCGGGGTCAGGTAATCGAACGGCCAAAGGCCAATGTATGCGTAACCCCAAAGTACAACGGCCTCAAGATATACAAGTCTTCTTACCTGTTTGTTCATTTACCCCCTACTCTACAGTTAGTGTGCCGACCATTCCCATTTTTCTGTGCTCACCCACCGAGCAGTAGTATTCGAACACACCTGCTTTGTCTGCAGTAAATTCGACTGTATCGGTCTCCCCCGCTTTGAGCAATTTTGTTGCAACATTAAATTCATCAAGCCTGAGGTCGTGCGTGCCTTCCATATTCCTGAATGTAATTATTATTTTGTCCCCAACCTTCGCAGATATTGTGTTGGGTAGAAATTTAAACGGACTGCCATCAATGGTTACTCTAACTTCGTTCTGCGGAGTCTGTTTTTGTTCCGAGCTTGGTTCTGGTTCTTCCTGATCATCAGTTATTGTCCGGATCTGAGGGGCTGACACATTTTCGGTCACAGCATTTTTCTTTGCGGGAAGTTTAAGTAGGAAATAAATTCCCACGCCTCCTAAAATAAGTAACAGCGGTAAATAAGGAAAGCTTTGATTTTTTGGTTTTTGAGATTCCATAAATATCCTGCGTAATTTTATTAAATAGATACTTGTCAATATGATACTCTAAATTTCCGCCGATGCAATATGTCTTAGCCCGTTTGACTAAAGAACCCCCGTAGGGTACTATCTACTGTTTCGACGAATCCTGCCGAAAAGGCTTAAATAAGGCTTAAATAATAATTTAAGTAAAAGCCTTCCCTACCTTACCAACTACTTGCTGCGAGATGTAGCAACTTAAAAGTAAGAAGGGGGTGAGTAACATGAAAAGAGCCATAATATACATGGCTGTTGTAACTGTGGCTATTGGCATGCTGTTTACAGTAAAAACCAAAGCCGTCGCAATTGCCGGTAATGGGGCGCCTAACGGTGCTCACTACAACCTAAACATTATCGGCGTTACCAAGGACAAAACCGCATTTATGGACTCCGGCATCGGACACAGAATTTTTGTCCCGTTGTCAGGGAAAATAAAGATAAACCTTTTACCCGGAGCTGACTTCGCAGTTTTAGACGCGAACGGTACCGACAGTAACGGGGCAACTTTTAGTTTGCCTAACCCCGATCCCGATAATGACGGTGTAACTTCTTACACTGTTTGGGCGAGAGCTTTAGGTAAACCGGGCGGTAAATCCGTCACGACCCCTTGTGCATATTTGGACGGTGTTGAGTACTGCTCAACATCAAATGTTGTGTTGGTTAGAGATAAGGGCAAGAGCTCTTTCACTAACGTAACTTCACAACTCTTGTATGTATATATAGATCTCGATGGAGATGGGGTTGAAGAAAGATACCCGTTGTTCGATTCCGCACTTCAGGATTATTTCTGGAGCTACGACAACAACGGATTGAAGTTAGCCCAGTTTAGGTTCTATCAGAACTAATTAGTAGAACTAAAGCGGGAGTTTGTTTTAGGCCTCAGGTGCCCCCGGTTTTCCGGCTTAGCCTGTTTACATGAGCAGCCCGTTTTTTTACGGGCTGCTCTTCCCTTTTTTAAGCCCGTTGAATCCTCAGTGCCTTTTAATGTACAATTCATTAATGCCTAACAATTTAAAAAAGAAGTCTTATACGCTCTTCTCTCTCCATTTACCAATTTTGATAGCCGTTTTTGCCGTTGTTGCAGGCGGTTCTTATATTGTTACCAACACATTTACAAAGGAAATGCCGCAGGTACAGGGCACAAGAACCGAAAAAGGCCCGCGATCCTTATTGAGCCTGCTTACTAAAAAAGATAAGTCTTCTGAATCCGCAGGTGTCGAGGCTACTGTAACTCCTAGCACTACAGCCCGGGAGCATAAAAGAGCTGTGGAGAATGTTGTAAGAGAGATTAAAACAGTTGCCAGAATAGAAGAAGCAAGGGGCAACAAGGAGGTAAGCGAAGAGCTGGTCACCATAGCCGAAGAACAGATAGAGTCCGTGGGAGAAACCGTCGAGGCTATAGATGAGGTCGAGAACGAGCCCAAATGGAAAACCATTCTTTTAGGCGGAGATTATAAAAATTTGGGGGAGCTGAGAAGCACTATTGCGAAAAATACAAATACTATAAGAAAGTTGACCAATACAGCAGAAAAAATCACTGCCGAGGGCGGAGACGCAACTATCCAGGACAGTTTACTCCAACTGAATGCGGAAAGAGCCAAGATAATAGCATTTATAAAAGCCAGTGAAAGTCA
>MEWF01000021.1:40511-58589 GCA_001773255.1 candidate division WWE3 bacterium RIFOXYC2_FULL_42_13 | reverse complement strand
AAAGAGTGCGTGTTCAAGCCGTAAAAACTTCGGACAAAAAAGCTTACAAAAGACCTCATGTCGAAGAGTATATCGAGCTTTAATAAATCGGATATAATTACACAATGAGATCTTTCGCGGACCCGAGGCACACTTCCAGAAAACTGGCTTTGACTTCTATTTTTTGTTGGTTGTTTACCGAAACCGATAAAAAAGACGCCATTCTCCTGTCAAAAGACCTATTGGATGAGCAGCCCGGAGAGCAGGACACCGAACTTACTGAGTATATTTTCGAGGGCGTCAAAACCCATATAAACGATATAGACAAGGTAATCGAGGAAAGTGCCCCCGAGTGGCCTATTGACAAAATAGCCAAAGTTGATTTAGTAGTACTCAGGATTGCGGTCTTTGAACTGCTGTTCGGTAAAAAAGCACCGGTGAAAGTGGCGGTGGATGAGGCTGTGGAATTAGCCAAGGAGTTCGGGAACGACACATCACATAAATTTGTGAACGGGGTTCTCGGCACGGTTATAGGAAATTATTTGGAGAAAAAAGATGAATAGCGAATATTTTGCAAAAACCAAAAAGGTTATAGAGGAAAAAACAGGAGTTTCTCCTGCTGATATACACGAAAGTTCGTTCTTTGAGGACGATTTAAACATCGGCGAGATGGAGCTTCTTGAGATACTTTCCGAGCTTGAAGAATTGTTTCAGGTAGAACTCGTTTCCGAACAGGAAAACATCGTAACCGTCCAGGATATACTGGATCTGCTTAGTGAGAAAATTGATTAGTATCCGGCCGTATTTTACCCGTGACCTTTGTCGCGGAGAAAGTTCGGAACGGACACGGAAAAGTCGACAATGGCATTTGATTTCGTCAAAACAAAACAAATATTGGGTGATGATTTGTCCGATGAGAATCTGTTTAAAACGGCCTTTACCCACCGTTCTTATCTAAACGAACACCACGAGTACACCAACCCCTCTAACGAAAGACTGGAATTTCTGGGGGATGCCGTACTCCAGCTTCTTTCCAGTGAATTTCTTTACAAAACTTATACCGAAGCTCCGGAAGGAGATCTGACCAATTACCGTTCCTCAGTGGTCTGTACTTCCTCGCTTGCACGGGAGGCCAAAAGGATGGGATACGGCAGCCTGCTACTTCTTTCCAATGGTGAAGAGGCAACCGGAGGAAGAGATAGGGAATATATCCTGGCTAATACATTTGAGGCTGTGCTGGGCGCCCTTTACCTGGATAGAGGCCTTGAAAAATGCCGGCAGTTCCTGGAAAAAGAGCTTTTTTTCAAAATAGGCGATATTGTCACCGGCAATGTATACAGAGATGCGAAATCCCAGTTTCAGGAAGTGGCACAGGATAAATTCGGCGTGACTCCGGTATATCAGATAATTGACTCCTGGGGACCCGACCATGAAAAAACCTTTAAAATGGGGGTTTTCATAGGCAAGGAGAATTGGGGGACCGGCGAAGGCAAGAGTAAACAGAGGGCTGAGCAGGCGGCGGCTGAAAACGGTTTAAAAAGAATGGAGAAAGGCGATTAAAGGTTATCGTGGATGTGTAGACAACCACAACCTCATCTGCTAAAATCAACCAGTTATGTCGGTAACAATCAGATTAACAAGAACAGGAAGAAAAAATTTACCATCCTACAGGGTGGTAGCTACGCAGACCAGAACCAAGAGGGATGGCAAGTTTCTGGACATTATAGGTTTCTATAATCCGTCTACAGTTCCGGCATCCTTTGACTACGACAAGAAAAAATTTCAGGAATGGGTTTCAAAAGGTGCTATAGTCTCCGATGCTGTAAAGAAAATGGTAGAGGGCAAGTATGAGTACAAAAAGTACAAACCCGGTAAAGAAGAGGAAGTAGAAAAGACCGAGGCTGTAACCGAGGAAAAATCCGCACCCGCTGAAAAACCTGAAGCCGCGGCTGAAGATAACACCGCACCCGTAGATGAAACTCCTGAACAGGCCGCTTAACATGAAGGAATTCATAACATATATTGTCCGACAAATCGTTTCTCAACCCGAAGCAATAGAAGTTGAAGAAGTTAACGAAGAAGGTGTTTTTGTATACACAATTTCCGCGGCCAAAGAGGACATGGGCACGCTAATCGGCAAAGAGGGTAGAAACATCAAGAGCATCAGAAACATGGCCAAAGCCAAAGCAATAAAAGACGACATAAGAATAAGTGTTAACATTAAAGAAGATGATCAGATTTAACGTCCTTACTTTATTTCCCGAACTTATACAACCTCATTTAGAATTTTTACCCTTTAAAAGAGCTGTCGAAAAAAAGGCTGCTGAATATAAGTTGTGGAACCTGAGAGACTATGCCCTAGACAAAAGAGGTACTGTCGACGACAAACCCTACGGAGGGGGCACTGGAATGTTGTTGATGCCCGAACCTATTTACAGCGCCCTAAGTGACATACATGGCAGATCACCGGAAGATGTTATAAAGAAAGGGGGCGTCCGGGTAATACTTTTATCTCCGCGCGGTAAAAAATATGACCAAAAGTATGCCGAGGACCTGTCGAAAGAGCGGGAAATTACTTTGATCTGCGGAAGATACGAGGGGGTAGATGCCAGAATAGAAGAAAATTATGTGACCGACGTGATAAGTATAGGAGATTTTGTTCTCTCCGGCGGAGAAGTACCGGCTTTAACCATTTTGGAAAGCGTTACAAGACTCCTGCCCCGGGTTATCGAAAAAGAGGACGCCGTAGCCAACGAATCATTCTCGAACGGTACGATTGAATACCCTCAGTACACCAGACCGGAGATCTTCAAAGGAAAGAAAGTACCTGACGTTTTACTTTCGGGTAATCATAAAGAGATAGAAAAGTGGAAAAAGGAAAACTCTCCCGCGGCGTGACGGTGCACCCAATAGGAAATTTCTTTGTTTACAAACTAATTATAGATCGAATGGAGTTTCCGGTGTTCCTGCAGGCTCTTCCGCGGAGGTTTGTTCCGTAGTTTCTTCTGTGGGGGTCTCGACTACTTCGCTTTCCGCAATTTCAGGATTGAGAAATTCGTAATATTTGTAATCTTTTATACTGTTCATAAAAGCGACAAAAGCCGGGGATGTAATATCCAGGGTAATGGGGTCATCCGTTACCGCAACAGACTGAACATACATGTAAGGTGAGTCTACATTTACATTTACATTTATAAGACCTGTCTGTTCCGTACCTGAGTCCACACCGAATCTGAACGTAGTTACATAGGCTATTCTTGCAGATCTTTCAATTTCCTGCATAAACACAACCATTTGCTCGTAAGTACCGGTTACGGTCGCCGCAACATTAACAACCCCGCTTATATCCTCTTTTCTTTGATCTGAAATAGCATCTGCGGCTGCGCCGGTCGCCCCTGAATACGAATAGTTCAAACGGTCAACGGACATGCCGGCATTCGTCGTAATCTGATGTATTTGGTCGAGGAGCTGGGGGACGTTGGATTCTGATACGTACAACTTTTCAACCAGATCAGCGTTCTCCTCCAGCACGGTATTAAAGTCTTTCATTTTTGAAAGGGCAGCGGCCTTGGTGTTTAAAACCTCCAACACTGCGGTCTGTGAAGTCAGTTGCGCTTTAAGATCATTAATCTTGGTGTAAGTGGGTTTGATGTATATAAAGAACAGTAAAGCCGTAACTGCGAGACCAATGATAGGAAACACAAAATCCACAATAATATCTTTTATCGCACTTATGTTTATTTCCTTTATTTTATTTTCTATATTCTCTTCATTCATATCTTTTCGTTTATAATTTTATTTTTGACGTATCGTAGTTAATCACAATAAAAAATCTGACCGTACTTTTATTTTGGTCGAGTGTGACGGAATTAAGTTTTACCTCCGTGAATAAATCCTTAAGTTCCTGGTCTCCCCCCGGAAAATCTTTGTTCAAGAGGCTGTTTATAAAATTGGCGATGAGAATGTAATTATCGGCGTCCCCCGTATAGTTCACAATGCCATCTTTTATATCCATGGATTCGATTCTCACACCCTCAGGCTGTCTAACTTTTAGTTCGTCCAATAAACGGGAGTAGTGGGGTCTTTCGGCTATAACTTTGGAAATAGAGTTGAATTTCAGGTCCAAATTTCTCACGACCACTTCAGTGGAAGAGAGGGATTTTATCTTGGCGCGCTGACTCTCGATCTGAGAATTTACATCATTTACCTTCGTAGAAATATCCGAATGCGCGTAGTAAAGATAGCCGGAAACGCCCAACGCAACGATCGTCAACAGAATAAAAAACACCGTGGTGCCCTTAACCGCCTTACCTTTGGCTTGATATTGTATTTCTTCCTGCGGGATAAGATTAATATTTTCCATTTAAACCTCTCTCAGGGCCAAACCTACGGCGGTAGAATACATGGGGCCGTCCTGGCTCAGTTCCTTTCTTTTAGGTTCTAATTTTTGTGAAAGTTGAAAATTGGCCAACGGATTGGCGAGTTGTACTTCAAAATCAACATTTTTTGCTACATAAGTTAAGAGTTCAGGCATTAGGGCAGTACCTCCGGTTAATATTAACCTCTTAATGTTAGCAGAGCTGTTATGCTTTGTGAAGAATACGGTTGCCCTTTTTATCTCCAGGATCAGATTGTCCATTACAGGTCTTATTACGTTGAATATCTTACCCTCAGCCTGCATAGGATCCATTCCGTAAACTTTTTTGTATTCCTCGGCCTGTTGAATATCCAGGTTCAGTTCCTGCTGAATCGCCTTTGTGATTATATCCCCGCCTACCGGAATACTTCTGGTAAAACGCACCGCGCCGCCATACGTGACAACTATTATCGACCCCGAAAATCCCAGATCCATAACTATTGTTCCCAGAGGAGCCTCTGCCGAGTCGCCCAAAACCCTACCCAAAGCGAGCGTTTCCGGTTCTATTGCATAAGGTACAAGTTTGGCTTTTTTAGCGATGGCAACGTATCTTTCCAAGACATCTTTTTTGGCGGCGACAACCTGAACATTTATTTTATCTTTTTCCGTAAGATCGGGGTCCAGTCTTTGATATGAAAGGTTTATCTGATCAAGGGGTAGAGGAATGTACTGTTCGGCCTCATATCTCACGGCACTTTTAAGCTCTTTGTCGCTCATTGCAGGAACTTTTATAACACGCATGAATACCTGGCTCTCGTCTAAACCCATAACGACGTGAGAGGTTCCGAAACCCATTTCCTTGAAAAATTCTGCTATGTGGCCTGCGATCGCGTCCATGTCCTCTTTTTTATCGGACAAAAAGTTAACCTTGGGATTTTCATACGTACCGATATTGGAAATTATCAGCCCCTCTTTGCGTTTATCCAGTTCTACAGCTCTGAATGTACTTCTACCAAAATTTAAACCTACGATGGGCATATTAAAATTCTACTATCCTTTTGGGGCTCAGACAAGACCGCTCTGTCTCTTTTTAAGTATTTATGTTACGGTCCGTAACTGTTGGTAAGATCCGAAGTTCCGCTTGTTTGAAGAAGTGCGTAATCGAAGAAGGCCGGAGCCATGGGATCTGTTTTAAGAACCGTAATATGTTTCACGGATTCGCCGGAATATCCACGGGCATCCATTATTATTCCCTGCCTTGGGATGACCTGTCCGATAGCAGGAACCGCGTAAAGAGCTGCCTGCTCGTAATAAGGCCTGATACGTACGTATTGAGGTGTGCCTATCGTATTTATAGTAAAACAATTGGGGTAACCGTGGTTGGCCGCAGCGGTATCAAATCCGTTGTCATTGTATGGAGAAGACACCGAATTCACGGCGTAGGAAGTTATTTTAGTGACCGCACTTTCTATATAAATATAGGCGGCGTGTACCGAAGAAGAACCCTGCCAGCAAATGTCGATGGGGGAGCCCGCCGCGTAACCCAAAAGGCTGATCTGTCCCGCTTCCCCCGGCGCAAGGTTCAACGAAAACGGATCTGTGGAATTTCCGGAGTACTCCAAAGTAACATTCGCGCTTACTACGTTTCCGTTGGGTTCTGTTACGCTGTATGTACAAGCACTTCCACAGTTCCCGAACGCTATATATCCTTCCAGAGTTTGATTTGGAACTATAAGAAGCTGCTCCACTATAGCCTCCGCAGCCTTGAGGGCCTTTACACTGTCGTCTGTCCTTACAAAACCTTTCAGAGTACTTATGAAACGGTTTGAAATTGTTACACCGACCGTTGTGGCGACTATCATTAAAAAGACGATCACGACCAGGGTCTGTCCTGTCTGATCTTTGGGTATGGACGTGGTAAGGTGGGTTTTCATATCACTGAGTTGCTCTGATAGTAACTGCATTAATTATTTCCGAATACTCGCTGCTATTTCCCGATACCGGCTGGAACTTTATGTGCATCTTTACCGTTTGTGGGGAGGTCCCCACGATCCAGAAACATGTGTTACCTGAGAATCCACAAGAAACGGTCACACCGCTGATGCCGGTACTGCTGGTCAGATCCACAGCTGTAGAACCGGTCGGGTTTTCCACCTGCAATTTATTCCCGTTAAGCTTATATGTGACACTACCGCCTGCTTCATTTGAGATAACAAGGTTATTGGTATAGCCCGACGATGTGGTGCCGGCGGCACTGCGTAGTTCACGCTCAATCTTTAGACCCACAAAATTCGCCTGCTGTTCAACCTCGTTTTTAATTTGAGTTTTATTGTAACTGCGAACAAGCGAGACCAATATATCGTTGGTCACTCCGATAGATATTCCCAAGAGGGCAATAACTACCAACAACTCTACCAAAGTAAATCCTTTATTTTCTTTCTCAAAAAGTCTTTCTTTTTTCATTTTTGCTGCCAATTCGTTAAATCGGTATACACAAATGTTTCTTTGTTCTGACCGCCAACACTCCATGTGGACTGCACGGTTATACTGATGATAGTGTTACCGGATTTTGGTACTGCATAAAAACGAGTGAGAATGGATGTGCCTCCGGCGGCCGTTGAAGTGCTGCCGGTTCTTACAACTAAAGGATCTACTGCAATATCCACATAACATCCCGGAGGAGTTGCTGTCGGCGTACATCCGGATACCGTACTAACAAAAGTTGACCAGACGGTAGTTTGGTCTCTATAAGCCCGGACCAACTCCATCTGTGTATTTGCAGCCTTCGTACCTTCCATCAATAACGTACTTTGCAAGGATGTCCTTAATGAAAATAGAGTGAGGGAGAGCAGGGAAGTGATAACCACAACTGAAATTCCCAGCGCCGCGATAACTTCTACTAGTCCTATTCCGTTTTGTTCTTTTAAGATTTTTTTAAAGGTTTTTTTCATGGTTACTAGTTTGAGCTGTATATTAAACCGGCCTTGTTGATTGATATACTTTTGGTCGTGGTTGTATCCGACGAATGCCGAAGATTGATAGTGGTATCCGGTATAGGAACAGTTAGCCCTGTAGAAATATTTCGCTCAAAAACCGAACCGTCATCCAAACTGAACAGTAGACAGTGTGAACCTGATGAGACGATAGAAATACTAGCCGGTAGTGTCACGGTCTGTTGGAGCGTCGCATTAACAGAACAACTGTTGGAAGCGGTCAAGTAAAAACTATACGTCGTGTTAGAACCCGCTGCATCAGAATATAAAACAGCCCAATATAAAACCGGATTTCCGTTTATTAGAGTATCCGAACCCGTACCTGTTAATGCTTTATTTTGTGCGCTTCTTAAGTCACTCTTCAGGTTCTCCTGAGCCTGCTTAAGGGTCTGATTTCTTGTATAAGTGGAGAAGGAGGGAATCATAATCCCCGAAACTATCGCGAGAATACCCACAACGATCATCAACTCGACCAATGTAAATCCCTTACTAACCGAGCGGGGCAGTTTCATATGTAAATACTAGCACAAAAATTATGGGGAAATCAGTAACAAGTTGATACCCAGTTCATATTTTGCGGGGTCGTTTCCACCGTCAGAGGAAGCTTCTCCCGTCAATTGTTCAAGTCTTGTGCTGATCTCGTAACCCGCCGTATTTTGAATGTATTCATAACGGTATGTTGCGTCATTTACAGGGTCTGCAGGATATTTCGGTATGTAGTCGGAAAGGTCGACCGGAATCCAGCCCGACACGGCAGAATATATGTTCGGTGATCCCGCGGGCAATGTATCGCTTGTGTATAAAAAACTTTCCTGCCCGGGATATTGACCGTAGTCCAGTTTGTATTCATTAACCGCCCTATCTAAAGTCGAAACGTCGGACAATCTCTTGTTATCACGGGCTTTACCTTTTGAAGATGCGGGCGATATTAGTGATACGGCCGTACCCATAAGTACAAGTAAGACTGCCGTGACGATGGTTATTTCCAAAAGGGTGAATGCGTTGGAGTTAAAATGCCTTTTCATGGTTAAAAGGGGTTTTGAACAGCGTGGCACAAAGTAGAACAATTACACCCAAGGTTCGGATCAGGCGCGGGTTTGCAGTTACGTACCAAATTACAAGTTTCATAGTCCACGCTTGTGGTTTCCATCTTAGCTACTATCACATATATCGCGCCCGCTGCGTTGGTTTTATAATTATAGTCATAGTTACCTCCGCAGGAATATAAAGCCGTATATCCGTTTGGATCTACCGGCAGGCTACCGTTATAATAACCAGGCGATAATGAGGTTAGGGATGTTGTTACCCTGGCAAAACTTGCTGATGTTGGATAGTTTCGCGTGTCCGAGAACCTGAGTTCCAAAGCCGTCTGTATCTTTTTAAGATCCGCTATTCTTTGAGAGTCCCTGGCTCGGGCGCGCAGTTTAGTAGGGTTAATCACGCTTATTATCAAACCACTAAGTATACCTATCACCGACACAACGATAAGCAACTCTATTAAAGTAAACCCCTTCTTTCGCATAGTTATAACTCTCGAATATGGGACACAGGTTTCCCCCGTGTCCCAAAAATTGCTCCTTTAATCAAGGGTACACCCCTGGTTGGCTGCCACACTGCTTAACTGTAATTGCACCGTTTGACTCGTAGAGAAATTATATCCGCAATAGTACCTACAACGGGCTCCACCGGTTGAGAGAGGGTTATCTATATCCCCCCAAACATAAACTGTGTTCGTATCTGCTGATGCCGGACTTCCTGTGCAAGCTACCTCATTTCCATCAGTATCTATACACCACTGGGCATCTGTCGTACCGCCGGCTGCGGGCGCTACCGGAGGCCATATTACGCCTATCTCGTCTGCCGTATCACACCTTGTAGCTTTGGTCGTTGTAGCTCCGCAAGAATGTAATGCCAAACAAGCTTTTTCAACATTAGTCCTTAAAACCGTCTGATTTGCTTTATATTGGGTGGCAACGGGGTTAATAACGGCCAGAACAACTCCCGCCAAAATACCTATAACAACAATAACAATAAGTAATTCGATAAGTGTAAAACCCGAAGCAGAACCAATTCGCTTTTTCAACTCTTTCATCTGCTTCTCACCCCCCTCCTTCTATCTAATCCAATCCCTAATCTTAAAATAAATTTAGGCAGTATGAACATTTCTCTTGTAAATTATGACTTCGCCTATAATGGGTGTCAATACATTCCCGCCATTTCGGGAAATTAGCGATTTAATAAGATGCCGCACCACAAACACAATCAACATAAAAATGGAAAATATTCGAAACGAAAGCTAATCTTAGAGTTTAAACGCCCGAGAACCTTCCGACTTCCTCAACGACTTTGTCGGGATTCACCTCGGACTTTATCAAATACCCGTCGGCACCCAGTTTAAAGGCTTCCTGAATAATGTGCTCACTATTTAAATTAGTAAGGACAACAACAGGTCCTTTTTTTAACTCCGGGGTTTCCTTTAGGTCCTTCAATATCTTCAAACCGTCTTTGCCCGGAAGCATTATGTCTAACAGCAGAATACTCCAGTCGGAGTTCTTAATTTTATCCCCGCCGACCTCCCCGTTGGGGGCCTGGTCAACCACATAACCCGCGTTCTGCAGGACTTCGGCGTAGATAGTCCTTATATCCTGCTCGTCTTCAATTATTAATACTTTGTTTTTTGTTTTATCTGGCATAAGTTATTTATAACACACCCTGCTATAGTCAACAAACAAATTTTCTAGTTTAATATACATAATGCCCGATAGAGTAGTGGAAATAAAAGAGAGTGAGATTTTCAAGCTTATTGATAAGAACCGTGCTCTAGATGCCACATATAAATTAGTTGAGACAATTTTAGAAACCACCGAATTTGATGAGCTCACACAAAAAATAGCCGACATAATTCCCAATGCTCTCGGATATGAACTGGGAATTTTGGCACTAATAGACCATAAGAGTAATGTATTAAAAAAAGTCTCCATTTCGAAAGGGATGGGTGACACGGATAAGCAGGCCCAGCTTGAAGAATTTTTCGGCGACCTGACCATACCGTTCGGCTACGCGGATAATGTGTGCGTCCAAGCCGTCGAAACAAAAAAACAGCTCGTCAGCCCATACATGTGGGATGTATTTAAACCCACGCTGACCCGCCAACAGGCCGAAAGCATTCAGGAAATAACGGGGACAAAATCGCATATCGTAACTCCGTTGTTCTCGCATGATAGGGTTATCGGTGTGATCATAGTCAGCTTGGCCAAAGAGGTCGATAAAGTAACTGACTTCGAAAAAGAAATGCTCAGGAAATTCTCCGAGAGCGCGGGCGTTGCGGTAGAAAACTCAAAGCTTTACACAAATCTAAAAAGGGCCAAAGAAGATCTTCATAAAGCATACGAAAATATGAAAGTATTAAACACCCTGAAAGATGAGTTTCTTTCCGTCGCCTCCCACGAGCTTAGAACTCCGATGACAATAGTAAAAAGCTATCTGTGGATGCTGGAAAAACAAAAGGCCGGAAAGTTGAATCAAAAACAGCTTGAATATCTTAATAAAGCCCTTGTAGGTACTCAAAGAATGATATCTCTCATCAACGACATGCTGGACATTTCTAAGTTCGAGAGAAAAAAAGTTTCGTTTTCTATCGCCCAAATTAACCTTATTAACACTATCAAAGATGTGCTGTCTAATTTTGATGTTAGGGTAGGGGAGAAAGGTTTAAAAATAGAGTTCAACTCACCGGCGGATGAGATCCTGGTCGACGCCGATCCTGAAAAACTGAGGGATGTGTTTACTAATCTGATAGAAAACGCAGTGAAGTTCACAAAGGAAGGAACCATATCCATATCCATAGATGAATACGAAGAGTTTTACAGGATATCTGTAAGGGACACCGGTGCCGGCATAGACAAAAAGGACCTTCCCAAGCTTTTCCACAAATTTGGAAGAATAGACAACAGTTACACTATCGCCACTGATTCCGGCGGCACAGGCTTGGGATTATACATTGTTAAACTCTATATTCACGGCATGGGTGGAATGGTAGGGGCCGATTCCGAAGGTATTGGAATGGGAAGTACATTTTGGATCACTCTTCCGAAAAATAAAATCAAAAAGTTCGGCGTCAGTTTAAGACAGGTTGAGATACCAGTTTAATATTACGGAACCCCAGACAAGGGTAATCAAACTTCCTAAAATAAGGAACGGACCGAACGGCACTACACTTTTCAATGTTTTTTTACCGGACAGGACTAAAACTATACTTACAACTGCCCCTATAAAAAATCCCAGAAATACCGCCAACAAATTATAAGGAAAACCGTTGACCAGACCGACCAGCAATCCCAGCCTGATATCTCCGCCGCCCATGCCTCTGCCGCGTGTTACCCAAACAATAAAAAGGAAGAAAAGAGCGATAGCAATGGCGGAACCAAAACTAAATCCGAGGGAACGTGCGGCCGCACCAACCTGGTCTCCAAAAAAACCTACCTTAAGAAGATATTTTCCGAAGTCATCGTTCTGCAATCTATTTCGGTACTCTAATAAATTGATTACCGTCGTTGATATGTTAAAAAAAGCGACAAAAATTATAGCGGGCAAAACTATTTTGTCCGGAACAAGTAAATATTTTAGATCCGTTAGCAGTAGAATTTCAAAAAACGAAAATATTACGGACAACGAGAGAAATCCTACTAAAGGATCGGTTGAAAACGGTTCAAAAAAAGAAAATTTTGACAGTGTCGCGGCAAGCACCAGGAACAGTCCGGCGAGTATCTCAGAGAAAGGGTAGTACCAAGAAAGGCCGGCTTTACAATATGAACACTTTCCTCTCTGTACCAAAAAAGAAACTAACGGAATAAGGTTGAGGGGTTTCAATTTTTTTCCGCACTTGTCACACTTAGAATGGTCCGCAACAATTTTTCCCCCTTTAACAACACGATCAGAAACAAGATTTAAAAAAGAACCTAAGACGGTTCCGAAAATAAAAATGAGACCGAGGTTGATATAACTTAATACCATTAGCAGATTCTCGCACTTTTTTCACCGATACACAACAAAAAAGGCTCCCATTAGAGAGCCTTTCTCGCTGATTGCCGGCAACCAACTAAGGAAGAATGATTAAACTGGTACCTGCCTCATAAGCTCCGAGGTTGTTTCCTCCATCCGTGGTCATCTTTGCTGTGTTGTCCACATGCTCCAGTACAACATTTATCTCGAAATCGGTTATCGTAGAACCGAATCTATAAATGTTAGGGGCGGTGTTAAGTGGGTCTATCGGCAAGACCGGAACGAACTTAGAAAGACCTGTCTTTCCAACCGGAATAGTGAATTTTACCCATCCTAATCCATCCAAATCTCTGTCACCTGTGTCGCTTGTACAGTCTGCGCAGGCAGCCCCGAATGCGCCCAGTGTGATTTCGGTATCGGTAAGGGCCAAGTTAACAGCTTTTGTTAATGAGTCAATGTCGGACAGTCTTTTTGCGTCTCTTGATTTCTGGATCATCGACTGAGGATTAATAGCAACTAACAAGGCACCTGCTAAGATACCTACGATGGCAATAACCACCAATAGTTCGACTAGTGTAAAACCTTTTTGTTTTGTCATATTAGTTTTATCTTTTCACCTCCTTGCTCAATAAAATCTCTTAATTAAATCGCCTGTGTAATCTTATAAATAGGTGTAATAATCGAGATAATTAAAAATCCTACCATGACACCCAATATAATAAGTATGATAGGTTCGAGTGCGGCTGACAACCCCTTTACCTTATTATCCACCTCGCCCTCATAATATGTGGCAACACGATCTAAAACCTCGTCCATTTTTCCTGTTTCTTCCCCGACATTGGCCATTTGCGACAGTAGGGGAGGGAAGTGTTCCGAAGATTTAAAAAAACTGGAAAGAGATGTTCCTTTTTCAACCTGTCTTGCCGCGTTTAAAACCGCCATTCTAAAGGTCGGACTGGACATCACGGTCGAGACAATACCCAACGCCTCGACTATGGGGACTGCTGAATTTATGAGTAGCGCCAGGGTTTTGCTGAATTGCGCAAAGTCCTTATCCTTATTTATTTTTCCGAAAACAGGCAGCCTCATTGTTATTTCCGCAATATAATATTTCCCTTTATCGCTTTTTGCGTAGTATCTGATCGCAAGCACCACTGCGGCAACGATAATAGATAACATAACTATATTTTTGACCATAAAGTCTGAGGTTGAGATCATGATACGTGTCACTATAGGGAGCTCGACGTCCATGCTCGTATACATTTCCGCAAGTTTAGGAACGACAAAAACCATAAGTACTACGAACACACCCACCATTGCTATCAGGACAACCATGGGATATATCATTGCACCTTTAAACCTGGCGTTCAGGTCTCTTTGAGCTTCCATATTGTCGGCCAATCTTTTCAAAATAACATCCATTTTGCCCGAAGATTCTCCGGCTTTAACCAACGCCTGATAGGTAACAGAAAATACTTCAGGATACCTTCCGAGTGCTGTAGAAAGAGAGGCTCCCCCTTCAACGTTTCTTAAAATATCATATATGATCTTTTTAAAATTCTGACTTTGGGTCTGGGCGGCAAGCACTTCGAGTGCACGCGAGATCGGCAAACCTGCTGAGATCATAGTAGAGAACTGTCTGGTAAAAGTAACCACATCCCCCTGGGAAACTCCACGGAAGTTCAAAAATGTATCAAAAATAGTTTCTTTCTTCTCCTGAATGGAAATAACATACATTCCCTGGCCCTTTAACAGGGACACCGCAAGATCTTTGGTTCTTGCATCGACAGATCCACCGACTGTTTTTCCTGCCATGTTTTTAGCTGTGTATGTGTAAATCGCCATACTACTTCACCATCTTGGAGTCTATTAAACGTCTAAAGTCCTCGGGCCTTAGTGTGTATTTGATCCCTTCCTGAAAATCGACAAGGCCGTTGTTGACCAAGTAAGCTATGGATCTGTCCAAGCTGACCATTCCCACCTGAGAACTGGTGTTTATAACATTATCGATCATATGCGCTTTCCCCTCGCGGATTAAATTCTTCACGGCGTCACTTCCGAGCATTATTTCTACTGCCGGAACCACACCTTTAGTGGGGGAGGGTATTAACCTTTGGGAAATGACCACCTCCAGTACCTGCGACAGCTGAACCCTCACTTCATTTTGCTTTTCCGAAGGAAAAGACGAAACTATTCTTTCGACGGTTTGTGAAGCGGAGTTCGTGTGTAAAGTGGCAAAGACCAGATGCCCGGTCTCGGCGATCTCCAGCGCGGAAGATATCGTTTCCGAGTCTCTCATTTCGCCCACGAGTATGACATTAGGATCCTGTCGAAGCATAGATTTAAGGGCGACGGTCCAATCGTGTGTATCCAGGAACATCTCTCTTTGCTCAACTAAAGATTTTTTATTTGCAAAAATGTATTCGATAGGATCTTCGACCGTGAGTATGTGCTCAGCACGGTCTTCATTTATTTTATCTATCATCGACGCAATGGTGGTCGATTTACCGTGTCCGGTAGGTCCTACGACCAATATTAATCCCGACTTTATCCGGCACAGGTTCACAAGGTAAGGAGGAAGGTTTAAAGCCTCAAGAGAGGGAATCGACATTGGTATGTGACGTAAAGCTGCCGAAGGATAACCTTTTTGAAAAAAGGCGTTAACCCTAAATCTGGCTTTGCCACCGAGCGCGACCGAAAAATCCAACTCTTTATTAACTTCCAAAACTTCTCTTTGCTGGGTGTCCAATATTTGTGAAAGAAAATACTCAACATCATCAACCGTGAGTACATCAAAATCTTCGAGAATAGAAAGAACTGTCTTGATCCTGACATAAGGCTTACTTCCCACCGAAACGTGCAGATCGGACGCATTCAGCGAAACGACCCTTTCTAATAGTTGTGTTGCATTTAGTTTCATACTTTATACCGCTCCTCCTTTTAATTACTTGGCAACCCTTAGCACCTCTTCGAGAGTTGTCATGCCTTCGACTATGCGGAGGTATCCGTCCTGAAGTAGGGTCAACATACCCAATTTAACCGACGTATCGTGAATCTTACTCGAGGGAGCGTTCTCAAGAACCAAACGGGAGATCTCTTCCGTCATGTAGAGAAGTTCAAAAATTCCCAATCGTCCTCTGTAGCCTACGTTACCGCATTTCGGACAGCCTTTTCCACGCCATAATGTAAGCTTTTCCTTGCCGTTCACAGCCTTTAAAATCTTTGAGATCTCGGGGTCCCTGGCTAGTAAAACTTTGTTCTCGGCAACTTCGGCCATTATTTTCTTGACACTTTCCTGTACTTCTTCCGGAGGTTCGTACTCTTCTTTGCAGTCCACACAAATTTTTCTGACCAAGCGTTGGGCGAGTATTGCATTAACGGTAGAGGCAAGTAAGAAATTCTCAACTCCCATGTCCAGCAGCCTTGGCAATGCACCTGCCGCCGAGTTAGTGTGGAGAGTAGACAATACCAAGTGTCCTGTTAGGGCAGCGTGAACAGCAAGTTCTGCCGTATCTCCGTCGCGTATCTCACCGACCATAATAATGTTGGGATCCTGTCTTAAAAACGATCTTAATCCGTCCGCAAAATTGAGTCCTGCCTGAGGATTGACCTGCACCTGATTTACACCGGGCACCCGTATTTCTACCGGATCCTCGAGTGTAACAATATTCACACGGATGGTGTTTAATTTGCTCAAGGCAGACGCCAAAGTAACGGTTTTTCCTGAACCCGTGGGACCTGTTACCAAAAGCATTCCGTTCGGTTTCAAAGATGCTTCTTCAAATCTTTTTAACGTAGAGCCGCGCATACCGAGATCGCGGAAAGAAAAGACGGTACCTTCTTCTTTTAATAATCTGATAACAACTTTCTCTCCATATATAGTGGGTAGGGTAGAGATTCTCAAATCGGTTTCGCTCTTTCCCACCTGAACTTTAAAACGTCCGTCCTGGGGAACTCTTTTTTCGTCGATCTTCATAGAAGCCAAAATTTTTATTCTCGCTATGACCGAGTCGTGCATCTCCTTCGGAAGTTTTCTTTTCTCTTCCAAAATACCGTCGACCCTGTATCTCAGACGCGAACCGTCTTCGCCCGGTTCTATATGTATATCTGAAGCTCCGATCTTAACAGCGGTTTCCAGGATCATCGACACAATTCTTGCGATAGGCGCATCCCTTAAGGTGGCGTCCGTAATCTCACCGCCGGTCTCCTCGATTTTCAAGGTGGTCTCGGTAATCTCCTGCAGAGCCGCAGTTATTTCTTCACCAAGCTCTTTTCCTTTTTGCTCTTCCAAAACTTTCTCGATTGTTTTTTCGGTGGTTATATAAGGAACAACCTTGTACCCGGTTTTTCGCTCTATAAAATCTATGGTCTGAAGATCGAGAGGGTCGATCATCGCCAGGGAAAGTTTATTTTCTTTTAATTCGAAAGGGACAAATCGGTATTTTTTGGCAACATTAAGCGGAACAAGATCCATTAAACTTGGGTCTACCTGCTCGGCCGTGAGGGTAATAAAAGGAACGTTATAGACGGCGCCCAAAGCTTCGGCAAAATCCTCTGCTTTAACATAACCGCGGTCTTTTACAACCTGTTCAATACTTTTACCTGTATTAACATTTTCAAATTTGATAGCAGCCAACTGATCCGAGTTTATCAGCTTTTTTTCGTACAAAACGTCTGCGACTGTTTTAACTGTATCTGTTTTTAACATAGGGCAGCAAACTTACTTCTACCTAAATATGTTAGCAACTTGGCACAATGTCCGCAATACTTCTTTTACGGACGGTGCGGGAAAGTCACGACAGAAAGTTAGGCACGCTGTTCTTCATAAAGTATAATCTTCCTATGGGAAAAGCGGTACTTATATATGGCGGGACATTTAAGGACAGAGTGGAGACACTTAGAAAGCAGGGCGTCCTTCACATTGAAAATTCCGGCGACCCCGACCTTTTGTTAGTGGAAAAGGAAGAGGACAAAAAAAGCATAGGGATCTCAGCTTCCCGCGGGGTAAAAAAGTTTTTACAGGAAAAGCCTCTGAGCAAAGAAAAGAAAACGGTAGTGATTGCCAATGCCGAACTCATGGGTGCTGAAGCACAGAACGCCTTATTAAAAATACTGGAAGAACCTCCCAAATACGCTGAGATATTTCTTCTGGCAAAAACTGAGAACTCACTTCTTGAGACGGTAATTTCCAGGTGTATAAAAAAGCGCGCTTTCCCTTCGGAGGAAATCGAAAAAGAAGATTCCGGAATACATAAAATACTGGACATGAACCCGGGTCAGCGCCTGGACAAGGCAAAAGAAATATCCGAAATGGAAAAAGAAGAAACCACGGAGGTCATGGAAAAATGGGTACGGGATCTGCACCTTACTACACCGGGCTCCGCGACGGCTTTGCAGATAAAAAAGATACTCCGGACAAAAAAAACCCTTGAAGAGACTAATGTAAACCAGCGTCTCTCTTTAGAGGCACTTTTGCTTGATCTGTAGGCAAAAAAGAGCGGAAAGGTGTTGAATATACTCTCCCACTGATATACAATACTAGGGTTATGGCTAACAACTACGATAATTACAGCTCCGATCAGATCCAGGTCCTCGAAGGACTCGACCCTGTTAGAAAAAGACCCGGAATGTACATCGGCTCCACCGGACAGGAGGGGTTGCACCACTTAATAACAGAGGTCGTGAACAACTCCATGGACGAAGCAATCGGAGGTTACGCGAATCACATTAAACTTGTTTTTACCGAAT
>MEWF01000021.1:32015-40466 GCA_001773255.1 candidate division WWE3 bacterium RIFOXYC2_FULL_42_13 | reverse complement strand
ATATTAAAAAAGGCTACGGTGTCAGCGCACTTGAACTTGCCTACACAAAATTACACGCAGGCGGAAAATTCGGGGGCGGGGGTTACAAAGTTTCAAGCGGACTTCACGGCGTGGGTGCCTCGGTCGTTAACGCACTTTCGAAGTGGTGCAGGGTAGTGGTCAAAAGAGGCAGTGAAACTGTGATACAGGAATATGAGAACGGCGGACACGTAGTAAGACCTGTGGAAAAAATAGATCCCTTAAAAACGAAAACAATATCAAAACTAAAAGCGGCACCGTGGGGCATAGATCTTTCCTCTTTTAACTATGACACAGGCACAACGGTAGAGTTTATGCCCGACGAGACCATTTTTGAAACGACAAACTTTGATTTTAAGTACTTTTTAAATCAATTGAGAGAATACGCCTATCTCACGGCAGGCATAAAATTCGAGCTTGAGGATCATAGAACCGGCCAGCATTATACCTATCACTTTGAAGGCGGTGTTAAAGCCTACCTCACAGCTTTGAACAGAAATAAAACAGTTCTTAACCCAACTGTATATCACGTTAGAAAGGATTACGAAGATGTAACGGTCGAAGCCGCTCTTCAATACAACGATTCGTTCACCGAAAATGTGCTTACTTTCGCAAACCATCTCAAAAACTCAGAGGGTGGAACGCATCTTACCGGTTTTAGAACAGCCCTTACCAAATGCGTAAACGACTACGCAAGAAAAACCGGGTATCTTAAAGAGAAAGATCCGAATCTGTCGGGTGACGATCTCAGAGAAGGTCTTACGGCGGTAATATCGGTATCCCTTGATTCTGCGTCTCTGCAGTTCGAGGGACAAACCAAAGCAAAGTTGGGAAACACTAACGTCAGAGTTGCAGTAGAATCCGTAATAAAAGAATCTCTCGAAACCTTTTTTAACGAAAATCCCAAGGATGCACAGGCAATAATAGAGAAAAACATCCTTGCACTAAAAGCGCGAATGGCAGCCAAAGCCGCGAGAGATACCGTCATAAGAAAAACAGCTCTCGAGGGCAGCGGTGTCCTACCCGGAAAATTGGCTGATTGTTCTAAAAAAGACGCTGAAAAAACAGAGATATTTATTGTGGAGGGCGACTCGGCGGGCGGTTCGGCAAAACAGGGTCGCAACAGAGAGTATCAGGCCATTCTACCTATATTCGGGAAGATTCTGAACACAGAAAGAGCTCGTTTAGACAAAATAGTAGACAGTGACAAGTTTAAAGCCCTAATTATCGCCATAGGTGCGGGAATAGGGGAGCAGTACAATCCTGCCAAGGTCAGATACGGAAAAATAATACTCATGGCAGATGCTGACGTCGACGGAATGCATATTGTTTCTCTTTATTTAACTTTCTTTTACAGACACATGCCGGAACTTATTCAGGAAGGACATATTTTTGTAGCAGTTCCTCCTTTATATAAAGCGGTTTGGGGAAAAGAGAAGAGATACTTATTCGACGACCATGACAGAGAAAGGTTTTTAAAAACTCCTGAGGGACAGAAGGCAGTTACACAAAGGTTCAAGGGATTAGGTGAAATGAACGCCGATGAGCTTTGGGAAACCACAATGAACCCGGAAACAAGGCGTCTTAAACAAATAAACGTAGAGGACGCCTCGAAGGCAGATGAGGTTTTCACAATGCTTATGGGAGAAGAAGTAGCACCAAGAAAAAGATTTATTCAAACACACGCTAAACAGGCAAATCTGGATATTACATAAAATCCAAACCGGGTTTATACTTTTCCACAAGATACTATAACTAAGGAGAGAGAAATGAGTGATCTACAACCGATCGTGCGTTGTGTCATAGGTGTGCCGTCATCGGAAAAGAAATGCGAGGACAACACTAAGCATCTGGTAAAAATTGCAGTAACTTTAAGTTCCCCGGTTCTGACCAAAGAGATGCTTTTTTACATCCAGGCAACCAAAAATGAAAGTAAATGGGAGCTTCATAGTGCCACGATTGACAAGATCAAGGGTCAGATAAAAGAGGAGGGTTTTGACCCTGATTCGTTCAATCTCGAACTCTTCAAATGCAGAGTGAGAAACTTTCTGAACTAAGAACATGACCGGCAACCCCAAGACCCGGGCCCAAAAAATTACTTTTTTTGGGCTCTTTTTTTCACTTAATTAAAATTTTCGGCGTCCTACCCGTCGAGAACCTTATCATATTAAGCAAAATAAGGTTGACAAACAAACGCGTGCGCGGTTAGAATTCTCCTCATGATTGGATTAAAAGAATTCTCAACGTTTGAAGTAGCCGGTTTGTTCGGTGTTTTGGGTATAGCTCTTTTAGGGCTTTACTACGCATTCTATTTGAGGCGTCAAATTTTAAGCATAGCCTTGCCGGAAGGCAAGATGAGAGAGGTGTGGAGCGGTATCAAAGAGGGTGCTGAAGCATACCTGGCATCGCAGTGGAAGATCATCCGTAATATGATCGGCGTGCTTGTAGTTGTGCTGTTTCTAAGCGTGTGGGTGGTACAACCTTCCATCGAAGCTACGGAAGTATTCGGTGCGAACGCAAAAATTATTGTCGCCGTAGGACGCGCACTCGCGTTCTTAGCCGGAGCAATGTTCTCGGCAATGGTAGGGCGTCTCGGCATGAGAATGGCGATAGATGCTTCCATAAGAGTTGCCGCTCTAGCTTCTAAAGAGAAAGCTCCCGAAGCTTTGAAAACCGCCTATCGTGCGGGTACCGTTACGGGAATGCTTACCGACGGTCTCGGCTTACTTGGCGGAACTTTAATTTTCATATTTTTCGGAAAAGCAGCTCCCGACGCACTTTTGGGATTTGGCTTCGGCGGTACTTTGCTTGCTCTACTAATGAGAGTCGGCGGAGGTATTTATACCAAGGCTGCTGATGTAGGAGCTGACCTGGTAGGAAAAGTTGAAGCCGGAATACCTGAAGATGACCCAAGAAATCCTGCTGTTGTCGCAGACCTGGTCGGAGACAATGTCGGAGACTGCGCCGGAATGGCCGCGGACATCTTCGAGAGCTACGAAGTTACTATCGTGTCTTCTTTAATTCTCGGGTTGGCATTATCTTCCATTACCGGTTCGGTAAAATGGATAGTTTTCCCTTTAATCGTCCGTGGAATAGGAGTGTTAAGTTCAATAATAGGAACCGCATTTGTCAAAAGCCGCAACAATGAAAATCCTTTGCACACGATTAACCGGGGTTTTTACACATCTGCGGCAATATCCACTGTCTTATTTGCTATCCTCGCTCACTTCTACATGAACGAGTGGAGAGCTTTCGGATCGGTAGTCATCGGTGTTATCTTGGCTATCGTCATAGACCATGTAACAGGTTATTTCACAGACGGCGCTTACGCTCCTGTTAAAAAGATCGCAGAACAAACTAAGAGCGGGGCAGCTACCACGATACTCTCCGGTCTTTCAACAGGCTTGGAATCCAGCGTTTGGTCAGCCCTTGTTATAGCTATAACGATAGTAGGAGCAATTGCAATTTATTCCGGGTTCCCTCCTGTATACGTTTTATATGGAGTTTCATTAACCGGTATCGGAATGTTAACTTTGACCGGTAACAATGTTGCAATGGATTCATTCGGTCCTATCTCCGACAACGCGGGCGGCATCGGAGAAATGGCAAAAATCGATCCTAAAGGTCAGGCCATTTTGGCCCGTCTCGACGCAGCAGGAAACACAACAAAAGCTATTACTAAAGGAGTTGCTATAGGAAGCGCAGTCATCGCAGCCGTATCCTTGTTCGGTTCCTTTATTACTGACGTTGAAAAAGTCAGACCCGGAACTTTGTCGGGCGGAATAAGAGTATCCGAACCTCTCGTCTTCGTAGGACTTTTAATTGGTGGGGCTTTGCCTTTGTTGTTCAGCTCCCGATTAATCGACGCCGTTTCACGTGCAGCCTCTGCAATCATCGCTGACGTGAGAAGACAGTTCAGAATACCCGGTATATTAGAAGGAACCGTTAAACCTGATTACGCTACAACCGTCGCTATCTGTACCAAATCAGCTCAAAAGGAATTATTACCCATAGCTCTTTTAGCAGTATTAAGCTCGGTTTTGGTGGGACTTTTATTCGGGGTTGAACCTCTCGGAGGATTCCTCGCCGGATTGATTTTATCGGGACAGCTCTTCGCGGTATTTATGTCTAACGCAGGAGGTGCCTGGGATAACGCTAAAAAATATGTTGAAGAAGGTAACTTCGGAGGTAAAGGTTCGGAAGCACACAAAGCCAGCGTCGTGGGAGACACTGTAGGAGATCCGTTGAAGGACACCGCAGGCCCGGCTTTGAACCCGTTGCTTAAAGTTATAAACCTAATCTCGGTTATCATAGCTCCTCTCTTAGTCGTGGATATTAACCCTGTGGTTAAGTACGGACTTGCAGCTGTTATTCTTGCAGCTCTTGCCTGGTTACTTTTCTTTCAGAAGAGTGATTCCAAAAAAGAAGCATACGCCACGGAATAAACCGGCTAATTTGCTACGTTAACTTTTACGGAAGACCGCGCCCGGCGCGGTCTTTCTTTTACTATGCGGACATCCAACTTCCCACAGCAGTTTTTCAAGACCGTAGCTACAACACACCTAGGGCGTTTTTCCCTTTATAGCACTAAAAAAGGGGTGGAAAGACTTGCGGAAAAGTGTTAATATTATTTAGTTATGGCCGATAAAGTAACACAAATAACAAGCGGAGAAGAAAGCCAAATAATCCAAACGGATATTACGCATGAAATGCAAACGTCCTATCTGGACTACGCAATGTCAGTCATCGTTTCACGCGCCCTGCCCGACGTCAGAGACGGACTCAAACCCGTACAGAGAAGGGTAATCTACGCTATGCAGGATCAGGGTATGTCGGCATCCAGCAAGTTTCATAAGTGCGCGGCTGTTGTGGGAGAAGTGTTAAAGAAATATCACCCGCACGGTGACGTTTCGGTTTATGAAGCGCTTGTGAGAATGGGACAGGACTTTAACTTAAGATATCCGTTGATATTCCCGCAGGGAAACTTCGGTAGCATTGACGGAGATCCGCCGGCAGCCATGAGGTACACAGAATGTAAGCTTCAAAAGATTTCCGAAGAACTTTACTCGGATATCGACAAAGAAACCATCGCGTTCGTAATGAACGATCTTCAAAACTACGAGCCTACCTACTTACCCAGTCTTTTACCTAACTTGTTATTAAACGGAGCCGCAGGAATTGCCGTAGGTATGGCAACAAACGTACCTCCGCACAATCTCACCGAGGTAGTGGAAGGAATAAACCTTTTGATCGAAAAAGCCATAGAAATAGGCGAAAAACCCGGAAAGGACGACAAAGACAAGGTCGCTAAGCTTTCTTTTGAATCATCCGCAAACGTTGAAGACCTTGTCAAAATAATAAAAGGTCCTGACTTTCCTACAGGGGGGACAATTTATGATCAAAAAGAAATAATACAGATGTACGCAACAGGGAAGGGTAGGGTAGTGACCCGGGCAAAGATGGGAGTAGAAGAAGGAAAAGGTGAAAAGATGAAGCTCGTTGTCACCGAAATTCCTTATATGGTCAATAAATCCACCCTTATCGCAAAGATAGCGGATTTGGTGAAGGATAAAAAAATAGAGGGTATCTCGGACCTGAGGGACGAATCCAATAAACAAGGATTGAGAATTGTTATAGAGCTTAAAAAAGAGGCAGTGGTAATGAAAATACAGAATCAGCTGTATAAATATACCCAACTTCAGAACACTTTCAACGCAAATTTCGTTGCTTTACTCGATAACGAACCCAAGCTCATGACCCTAAAAATGATACTCGAAGAGTTTGTGCGACACAGACAACAAGTAGTAGTAAAAAGAACAATTTATTTACTCAGAAGAGCGAAGGAAAGAGAACACATTCTTCAGGGCCTAAAAATAGCGCTGGATAATCTGGATGCCGTCATTGCGCTAATCAGAGCAAGTAAAGACGCCGAAACTGCAAAAGAAGGGTTAATGAAGAAGTTCGGACTTTCAGAAATCCAAGCACAGGCAATCCTGGACATGCAGTTAAGAAAACTTGCCGCGCTTGAAAGACAGAAAATCGAAGACGAGCTGAGAGAGATAGTAGCCATCATAGACGACTACGAAGACCTGATAGCTTCACCCACAAGAATAATCGAAACCGTCAAAAAAGAGCTTAACGATCTCAAAGAAAGATACGGAGACAAAAGAAAAAGCGTCGTAGTAAAAGGTAAGGTCGGGGAGCTTTCGGATGAAGACCTTATCATAGACGAACCCTGCATAGTTACAATCAGCGAAAGCGGGTACATTAAGAGATTAAAAGAAGATACTTACAAGAAACAGGGTAGAGGGGGCAAAGGGGTTGTCGGACAGGGGTTAAAGGAGGAGGACAGCGTCGACACTATCAGAACCTGTTCCACACATGATTGGGCTTTGTTCTTCACTAATACCGGACGTGTTTACAAAATGCGTGTGTGGGATATACCTGAGTCCTCCAGAACAGCAAAAGGCACCCCGTTGGTTAACTTTTTAAGTATGACCCAAAATGAGAGAATGCAGGCATTTTTAACTGTTACCACGGCTGACATGTCCGAAGAAAAAGGATTTGTCTTTTTTGTTACCGAAAAAGGTGTTGTTAAAAGAACCGGAATGCCTGAGTTCTCAAACATCAGGTCGTCCGGAATACTGGCCATAAAGCTTGGGGATGGTGACAATCTCGCCTTTGCAGGCATTACATATGGAGAGGACGACGTACTTATAACCACAACCATGGGCCAATCCATAAGATTCAGTGAAAAAGATGTAAGGGACATGGGTCGCGCCGCAGGAGGTGTCACCGGAATAAAACTGAGTAAGGGCAACGACAAAGTGGTGGGCTCGGTAATAATCCCCAGGAATGCAAAAAACATAGATCTTCTTGTCGTGTCAGACAAAGGTTATGGTAAAAGAACAAAGACAGGCGAGTACAAAACCCAAAGCAGGGCAGGGTCAGGCATACTAACATACAAGGTGACCGACAAGACGGGTCATCTGGTAAGCGCCAGAGCGGTAGTCGCCGATAGAGGAACTGACGTTCTTCTCGCCACATCGAGCGGAAAAGTTCTCAGGATAGGGTCGAAGCTTGTTCCGGTACTGGGCAGGGCAACACAGGGCGTTAGATTAATAAAGCTAGACTCCAGAGACACACTGACCTCCGCGGCTGTACTCGAAGAGGCGCTTGAAGAAATTGCCGAATAATTTATTCTGTACGTGTGAGATTTCCTGAAAACTTCCAATTCGAAAAAGATTTATACCTGTCGAAAGGTTTTAAATATATTGCCGGTGTTGATGAAGTGGGCAGGGGACCTCTGGCAGGTCCTTTAGTTGTAGCCGCGGCTATACTTGATATTGAGAAAATGCTGGGAATTGAGGAACAGCTGGGTAGTTATGAAAGTGTAGTCACTGTTAGGAACAGAATAGGGAGTTCCAGTAGGAATAACGACGTCGAATATATATACAAAACAGACTACAAAAACATAACAGACAGCAAGAAAATATCGCCAATTAAACGCCAACGAACAAATGAATTTCTACTTCAGGAATGTCTTTCTTTCTCAATTGCAGAAATAGATAATGAGACGATAGACAGAGAAGGAATGTCCGTTTGCATATCCCGGGCTTTCGAAAGCGCTGTATCAGGACTAAAAATATTCCCTGACTTTGTCATCACCGATGTAGTAAAAATAAAGAACATGAATAATGACCGCCAATTAAACATAATAGCCGGCGATATTAGGAGCATAAGCGTGGGGGCGGCCTCAATAATCGCGAAAGTTTACAGAGATAATTTGATGGTAGAAATGGACAAAAAATTTCCTCTTTATGGCTTTTCTGCTCATAAGGGCTACGGAACAAAAAGACACATCGAGGCGTTAAAATCCTACGGTCCGTGCGAAATTCACAGAAAAAGTTTCAGACCTATTGCCTCATTTCTCAGTACTTGCTGAATTATTCCTCCTGACGTAACATAGTGATTGTGTGCTCAAGCGAACTGAGAACAGCTCTTAGCTACGACGACGTCCTCTTAATACCCAAAGGCTCTTCTGTAGGGTCGAGAAGGAGTGTAAACCTTAACACCCGTATATCCGAAAAGATTGAATTGTCCATTCCATTAATATCTACAAATATGGATTCTGTAACAGACGTGGAGATGGCGATCGCGCTCGGAAAACTTGGGGGAATGGGAATACTGCCCAGATTCGACTCTCCCGAAGTTCAGGCTGAGAAAATTTCTAAAATTAAAGACGCCAATGTTGTAGCTGCGGCCTCTCTGGGATGCAAGGAAGGGTATAAGGCAGCGGCCGAGCTATTGGTCAAAGCCGGAGCGGATGTGATCCTAATGGATGTAGCTCACGGCCATCTTGAAAAATTCATCAACGCGACCAGATACATAACCGAAAAATACGGTAACACCTTAACCATAATTGCAGGAGTA
>MEWF01000021.1:31849-31992 GCA_001773255.1 candidate division WWE3 bacterium RIFOXYC2_FULL_42_13 | reverse complement strand
TGCACTTTTCGAATCCGGTGCCGACGCGGTTAGAGTAGGTGTGGGGCCGGGTTCAATATGCACCACGAGAATAATGACGGGGCACGGTGTCCCTCAAATAACGGCCATCTGGGATGCGAGAAAGGCGGCGGAGAAGTATGGCA
>MEWF01000021.1:21820-31801 GCA_001773255.1 candidate division WWE3 bacterium RIFOXYC2_FULL_42_13 | reverse complement strand
AGGCTCTCGCTGCGGGGGCATCTGCCGTTACGCTCGGTAATCTGTTCGCAGGAACTGACGAGGCTCCCGGTGGAATAATTGAATTAAACGGTAAAAAATACAAAGAGTATAACGGTTCCACATCAAAGAAAGAAAAAATCAGACAAATAGGGAAGTACTCTCAGGATAAAAGCGACTCCTATGCCGACCATACCGAGGGTGTAGAGGCCTTTGTACCGTATAAAGGACCGCTCCGGGACGTTGTGGAAAGCCTCCTGGCCGGCATAAGATCGGGCTTTAGTTATTCGGGTGCAAGGGATCTGCAAGAACTTTGGAAAAACGCCGAATTCATTCAGGTAACTCAGGCGGGCGTGCGTGAGAGCAATGCTCACGATGTTATTTTGAATTAGCTTAAGGAAGTTATGCCCGAATCTTCACCTCTAATATCGCTGCCTTCCTCCTCTATATCCTCTGTGTAAGAAGTCGGCTTACCCTCGATATCCTTGTGATAAAGCTTGTGCACATTCTTAAGCTGCCTGTTCGTAATATGAGTGTATATCTGGGTCGTGGAAACACTGGAATGTCCTAACAACTCCTGCACACTTCTCAAATCCGCGCCTTCCTGAAGTAATCCCGTAGCGTAAGTGTGTCTTAGTGTATGCGGCGTGGCATCAACGGAAATGCCTGAATTTGCAACGTATTTCTTAATCATGCGCTCGACACTTCTTACAGTGAGCCTCAACGATTCGCCGTCAAAGTCATCCGACTCCATGTGCTTGCCTGAATACCTTAGAAATAAAGGTTTAAAAGAATCCCCTCTAAGCCCAAGATATCTTTTTATCCAATCTTTCGCGGCAGGCGACAGGTAAACCGTTCTTGCTTTGCGTCCTTTACCTATAACGGTGAACTCTCCGGAATTAAGATTAACGTCGTCGCGGTTAAGTTTTGTAAGCTCGCTGACACGGAGACCGGTACTGTACAAAGTCTCTAAAATGGCGCGGTCTCTTATTCCGGACCTTTTGCTCAGATCCTGGCCATCAAATAGCCTTTTCATTTGCTCTTCGTTAAGGACTTTGGGCACACGGTCATCCGACTTGCCCAGAATAATTTGCTCGGGAGACATTATTTCCAACTGTTCTTCTACCACCAGATACTTTAACAAAGCCCTAATCGCAACCAAAAAGGTCTTCTGGGTGGAACGCTTGAACTCCATGTTAGATTTACTGCTTATTCTGCGGTTTAAGTCGAGCCTATATTTTTTAATGTTTTCGTCAGTTATATCCGCCGGGGTGACTTTGTCTTTTTTCAAAAAGGCGCGGAGCCATTCTATAAAATCCGTCAGATAAAAGTGATACATTTTGAGCGTGTTCTGCGAGAGGTTCTTTTCTATCTCGCAATACTCGAGGTACTGGGTCAGCACGTCGGAAAGATTTGATTCGAATGATACTTTAGTCATCTTTTTTAAAAAAATTTATCCTGAGGCATCCTGGAGCGTCGTTCCTTGTTTCAGTTGCAACAACAACAAATAATGGCATGGCGTCTCATGAAATGACCCCAAATTTCATTAGGATATATAGATTATAGTACATAGGGGATGAAATATCCCGACGAACCGGGGCGGGTAGAGAAATAGGGCGTAAAAATTTTGGGAGGGCGCCGTGCGTTAAATGTACGGTACAGGATAGGCACGGGAAAAATAGGGGAAAGTAGATTTTTGATCACGGGCAGCAGAAATTAGTTACTGCAATAAATAGGGAAATAGTAAGAATAATTCCGCATTAATTTATAAGGATATATCTATACGTTGGGTAGGCCAATTTTACCTACACGCCACACGTCGTATAATGTATGTTTAACGACGTTGTGTTGGGGGTTGAACCTGAAACACCGTAAATATAAAAAATAAGACACAAATTAGTAAGAGAGGATGAAAGCAGAAAAAAATAAACGCATTCAAATTATATATATTTTAATTACCGAATAATTATTAAACTACTTCATTAATTGAAAAAGAATAAAAGCGCTCGATCCGACATGCGATCTGATTTATTAAATCTAAATTACCTAACCCGGGTTCCTGAGTTATCCACACCCCCACTCCACCGAAAAGTATGACAATCGTGCAAAACGTTGCCATTACAACAAAACCTAGCATAGATTGAACAGTTTATTTGCTCATAAGCATGACAAATACCCGTAGATATATGACAAACGTACGAAAATATGGATACGACTAGCACCCTATAGTATTATATGCTAGAGAGTATGACAATTCTACCCTATAGTTCTTCCCTACTTCACTCACCCACTAACCTAATTAAGGGCGGAAGATCATCATTAAAACGAGGAAAAAAACCGTAATGAAGGCGTACTGAAAAATAAATTTCTTATTTATCTCGTTTTTTAGATAAGCGCTCACGTAACTAAGACCGAACATTGCAACGGATGCTGTGAACAATGCCTTAAGAAAAGGCTCCGAAGGAACAAATGAAACCCCGATCACGCCGGCGAAAACCAAAAAGAAAACTATAAAAGATAGAAAAATCCTCTCCACTACTCCGACATTTTTCGCATCTTTATCGTACCTTGTGACCCATATTTGGTATAACGAATAAAAAAACGCGGCGACCGCCACAACAGCGGCGTGATAGTAACTATTAACATTGAATTTGTAGATCGCGGCGACGAATGGGATAAAAACAATGATCTGCAAAATCAGACTCCACGTCACGGCTACTCTGTAAAGCGGAATCAGCTCTTCCCTACCCTCTATGACTAAAAAAATGTTGTCTATGAGCAAAATAATATAATCCAACAACGAAAAGACTATTATTGCGGCAAATCTGAAAAGAAGGCTTATGTTCGGAAACAGTAATAAGGAAAGGGTGCCCCCCAGTGCAAGATTCATGGGAAGTAATACTGCCATAAAAATATTTTTGTAGGTCACGTTCGGGTAGTGCACCAATATTACCGACGCACTCGTGACAAAAAGCATCGTAAAATAGAGCCATAAATTTTCGAGAGGAATAAATCCGCTATTGTGCGCGTACAATATTGTGGCGTAAAACACGGCGTGCGTAGCGAACCTGTATTTCTTCTCCACTTTTTGAGTTAATGTTTGAACGATGGTACGTATCATTTCCTAGATTCCCCTTTCTTAATGTAACACAGCGCCATTGCAACAGCATCGTTCGCATCGTCAGATTTAACGATGCACTCCAGACCAAGGACATTTTTCACAGCTTCCTGCATTACTTTTTTATCCGACCTTCCGTACCCCGTTAATATGAGCTTAGCTTCAAGAGCCGTATATTCATGGATACGGGTTTTTGTACTTGCCGCCGCCAAAAGTATTACCCCCCGAGCCTGACCTACTGCTATTGCGGTTTTGGCGTTTGTATTAAAAAATATACGTTCCACAACGATAATGTCCGGAGAATATTTATTAATAAGGGTAAGTAGATTCTCGTACAGGTAAAGAAGCCGGTCTTTCAATTCAAGTTCTTTTGCTGTTACTAAAACACCGGATGTTGACAAAGACAGCCCGCTCTTACCTTTTTCTTTGATCACCCCATATCCCAGTCTGGCTGTACCCGGATCTATACCTAAAATAACCATTACGCTATTCTTCTTCCGGCAAGACGAAATTTACATAAACTTCCTGGACATCGTCATGGTCGTCCAGTTCTTCCAAAAGCGATTCCAGTTTTGAAGCATAGTGCTTGTCGTCTATTTCCATTGAGTAAGACGGGTTCTCGGGGTCAGGGTTAAAAATATAGGCTGTACTCCCCGCTCCGCCTAAAGACCCTCCGGCCTTGCTGAAAATATTCCTTATCTCGGCAACAGTTCTGTTTTTGTTATCGGTGAGCGCCAGAATATAAAAAGCCTCTCCCCCGGGGCCAAAACCCTCGTATATAACTTCCGAGTAGCTTTCTCCCCCACCCTGCCCCGAGCCTTTTGCTATAGCCTTATCTATATTTTCCTTCGGCATTCTGGCTTCTTTTGCCTTTTCAACGGCGATCCTCAGCGGAGCATTAGAGTCAGAATCCGCGCCGTTACGGGCTGCCACACTAATAAGACGGCTCATTTTTGAAAAGATCTTGCCTTTTTTTGCATCCGTAACTTCCTTTTTTCTTTTGATATTTGCCCACTTAGAATGTCCCGACATAACTGCTATATTAGCATTTTTTCCGATTGACAAAAACTTTATATTTATTATCCTTGTAGGCATGCAATTAAGCCTCGCTATACTGAGTAAGAAAGCGATTGAGGCCGCACTAGGCCACGAATGGGTAAAAGCAATAGAATTAAACTCCCAAATTCTAGAAAAATATCCTAACAACCTGGAAACAAAAATCAGGTTGGGAAGGGCGTTGATACAGCTAAAACAGTTCGAAAAGGCAAAAAGGATATTCAAAGAAGTGTTGGCTGTGGATCCTATAAACTCCGTGGCCCTAAAAAACCTGGAGATCGCCAAGAATAAAAAGGTTGAACCAAAGCACGAAAACGGTATAAACTCGAACCACCTCCTTAAGGAACCCGGAACGACCGTTGAAATAACGGTAAACATCAATTGCAAAGGCGTTACAGGAAGGGATTTTACGATCGGAGAATGCCTTAAATTCAAGGTAAAAAAGAAGGGCGTTGACGTCTTTATGTGCAGAAAAGATAAGGACGTGCTGGTCTCGGTCATGGAAGATAAGGAGATCGTTTCCAGGCTGAACAAGGCCGTAGACTCTCACGCCGAAGTAAGCGGGTACGTCATAAGGGCAGCCGATAAGTCTCTGACCATGATAATTAAATCATCTATCCCGATCTTCCGTGGAGAAAAACAGGACATAAGACCCTACATAAAGAAAGGCCTGGACGATATAGATCTGGAAGAGGAAGAGAACGAGGAAGAAGAAGAGATAACCGAGGAATAATTTACCTCAGATCGTCCTCATCCATTATATTTGCAACGAATTCTTTTTGTGTTTTTTGAGGTGCTGCTGAGGTTTTTTGCTCAGGTTTTGACGTTATTTTTTGCTCAGGCTTCGTATTTTTTTCCACAACTTTCGGTTTTACGTCTACCGAACTTTTTTCCGGTTTGTTAAATTCTTTTTGGACTTCGGGAACCTTGGTGTTTTTTTTAATTTCAGGCTTCTTTGTCTCAACTATTGTGACGTTTATTTCTTTCGCCGGAGTGCTTTCCTTTTTCTCCGAGACCTGTTGTTGAAGATTTCCGGCTAATTTCTCCTTTTCAAGGTAATCCAGTGCGGCATAACTTGCGTTTAAGGCATTTTCTGGAACGTAGGCAACGGCTTTATCGTTCAACTCGGCCTTATGAAACTCGGCGGCTATATCCGAAACTTTATAAGTACCGCCGTCGGAAAGTAGATACCACTTTCCTTCCTTTTTAGACAAAATCCCTTCAAGTCTTTTCCTGGGAACCTTGTCTATCTGCTTAAAGAGCTTTTTACCGTCTTCTTCTATCATTTTCAGAGTGTCGCCGAAAACTATTCTTGATTTGGCGGCATAATTAGCGGGAACCTCGTATTTCGAACCGTCCTCCCCTATTAAATAAAAGCCGTCAAAGTATCCGGAAACTCCGGGCATGCCTTTATACATTTCTTTTCTTTTTTCTTTATCTATGTTGTCCAGGATACGGGAAATTTTTTCCAGGTTGCTATGCGTAAGCGCAACTATCCTTCTTAAATCATCCAAGCCTTTTTCAGATATTGAATCTAATTCGTTTTCGGCCATTTTCTTTCCTTCTTTAAATTAATTGCTCTCCCGAGACATCCTTTTCCAAAGGTATTTCAACCGTGCCCCCGCTCTTGCTTTCTTTGTCTTTATATTCTTGAGCAATTGCCATGCCCTTGTCAAATTTTGCCTCCACCCACTTGTTTATTTTACTTTCCACATACTCACGGGGGACACCGTACTTCTCACGGCTTCTTTGTATTACTTTTTCACGGTTAGAAGTTTTTTCGAGTAAAAAATCCTTTTCAAAAGGCACTAATATTCGGGCGGAGAAAGGATGCGAAGTCATCCCATCCTTCATTAACTTCATATATACCTGAAAACGCTCCAGTGAGATGATATCCTCAGCGTTGAAATAAGGGGCAAATTCATTGGCAAGCTCCTTGGCATCAGGGGCACCCAAAGAAAAGGCCATGATGGTTCCCACATTGCCAAAAACGGATTTTAACAGCTCTTCCGGCAGTTGCGCGGTAAACTGGTGGGTAAGGTACAAACCCAGTTTGTATTTTCTTGACTCAGACAATACTTCCTCGAAACTTCCGGTAGCGAAGTTCTGGAATTCGTCGACATAAAGATAAAAGGGACGGCGGTCATCGTACGGTATCTTAGCCCTTTGGAGGGCATAGAACTGTATACGTGACACCAAAAGCGCGCCGAGTAGATTAGCGTTGTCACTCCCGATCTTTCCCTTAGAAAGGTTCATGAGAAGAATCTTGCCGGAATTCATCGCTTCCCATATATCCAGTGTGGACTTCTTTTGGCCTAGAATATTTCTTATCGTAGTAGAAGCTAAAAATCTGTTCACTTTATTTTGTATAGGCGAGATCGCTTCTGTCACGAGTTTTTGATTCCCCTTCATCTCCTTGAATTCAGTTTCCCAGAATTTTACAACCACGGGATCCTTAACAAAATGTAGGATATAGTTTTGATAGTTCTTATCTTCCAGAAGACGGGTTATTCCAAGCATATTAGTCCCCGGGACTTCCAAAAGAGTCAGGATAGCATAGTTCAAGAGATACTCTAATCTCGGACCCCATGAGTAGTCAAAATGCTGCTTAATTGCGTCCACAAGCCCCGAGGCCATTAGATTCTTATTAGACGGGTCATCTATCTCCAGTAAATTGAGACCCACCGGAAGCTCGGTGTCTGACGGATCAAAATAAACAACATCCTCAACCCTATTATCCGGGATCCTATCCAAAATCCTTTCTATAGTTTCTCCGTGTGGATCCAGTACGCCTACTCCCGCCCCGGAAGCAATATCCTGCGCAACCATGGACTCAAAAAGAGAGGATTTACCGGTTCCGGACTTTCCTATTACATATAAATGCCTGAGCCTGTCATCGTTGTTTTTTAAACCGAACCGAACCTTTTTGTCTCTGAAAGTAGTTTCCCCGATATAAACACAGTCGTCGGTGGGAAGATCTGCGGGCGGCTCCGATTTTCTTGAATAGACCCACGGTATGTTAGGAGTGTCGATAGCCACCGAGGGAAAGTGAAAAAAAGTGGCGAGTTCTTCAGAATTCAGTAGTAAAAGCCTATCCTCATCCATTACCCTATTGCACATCATGCCCAAATAATGAGACTTGTTTGACACTTTATCGGCAACAAAAGAGTTGTTCGCCGTCGATGAATATTGTTTGAGAACTGCCAGTGAAGACCTTAGATTGTTGGTGATTCTATCGTGGTCGATTCCTGTCGCCATAACACGGACATTGGTCTCAAAACCCATGTGAGATAATTTATTTTCGATCGCTCTAAGCTCCATCTCAGTGGAAAGAGCCAGTTTTACTTGTGACTTAACCGCCGACCTCGAGTCATCGACCCTTTCTTTGTATTGAAAAGCGCCCGTAGCAGCGCCGGATGCAAATTCATTAAATTCCTTTGCTACAATTTTAAAAAAACCTGAGAAAAACGGATTTCCTCCGCTCGTAGCGGCGCCGGTTTCCCTAACTTTCTGCACATAATCGTAACCTTCTTTTTGCCAGGTATCGGCAACAGGCCGTACTACAAACTGATACCAGATTTCCTCATTATCCCCGACGGAAGAAATGGCGGAAGTCAGCGCGCTCATGGTGTCTATTTCAAAATCACGGAAGCTTTTTATAGGGAAAAAATAGGGACGCGCGAAATCTATTGTCGCGATCTCGAACTGTTTGGAAGTATTTTTAAATCTCATGGCGTGGTCCGGGACGGCCTTCACATGAGCGCCCGGGAACTGAGCGTAGACCTGGCTTTCTACGAACTTAATGATCTCTCTTGGACAGGTGTAATAGAATCGGATACCATCTGAGGTCGAAGATACAATCTCAAACGACAAGTATTCTTGGTTTACCGGCTTCTCCCTTAGTAACCCGTGCAATGCCGCGAACATGCTTTCGGCGGCCAACGAGGCCCTGGTCGGAGATACCTCCATCTCCTCATTTTTGCTTAACTGAACCTCAAAAACTTCAAAGCTGCTCTCATCAAGCATACCGTCCTTTTTGAGCGTGGAATCAACACTTTCACCACCCGAGCGGCTTTTTAAAAAGATCACGAACACAACTATGAGGAAGGCAGCGGCTGTTATTAATATGTAAGTTAGAAACATGTCCTAAAATATATAATCCCCCGCCCTTATTTGGGACGGGGGTAGAAAGGAGAGAGTACTAGGGTCATGTTAGTACAAAGAATCCGCGGTGTCAAATCCCACTATTACGGTAATATCGGATCTGTCAACCTCGTTTTCGTTGAATTTTTGGGCGTCTTCTTTTGAAATAATGTTGTTTATACCGAGCACCCGGCTCAGGTATGAAAGTGTAGCAGAATCCCTAACATCCGTAATTATGTAGCTGACGTCATACCTCGAGGAAGCATTTGAAGCGGCCACTACCCTACCCCCAGAGTTGGTCACAAGGCGGGCGGCGAAAAGGGCCACCCCCGGGTAATCAGTGCCGTTAAGAAGGGATACACTCAGTTCTTCTCCTGCCACATCACCGTCAAAGTTCATATCCTTTATTTGGCTGTCCAAGTTTCCGCTGTCATCGATGTCTTGCTGAGTGACCGAGTACGTGGAAATTCTATCTTTTACCAAACCCCCGGAAAATTTAACTAAAGAATAGTACTCGGTGATGCTCAAGTTGCTGACGGTATACTTTTTCAGATCCGAGGCTACCTGTAGATTCAGTATTTCCGACAACCCGCGGCCGGAGAAAGAATTCAGGAGAGTTTCCGCAGATTCCTCGTTAACCAAAATATACCTATCAATTGAATATCCGAATATTCTCATAACGGTGTTATTCACTGTCTTTATCCCATCTTCTGTGACATTTGTGGAATTTAAAGCTCCGAGAGCAAAGACCTTTGAGATTTCCTCTTCTCCGAACTTTCCCGTCATATCTACTCTCAGGTTTAGAGGAAGATCAAAAATACTTATTTTTTCATCGTTTTTATCGAAAACAATGTACTTAAGTCCTTTAATAATGACAGGGTCAGCAGTTATACTTTCGACCTCGATAAAAGAAAGGCTGATGATTTTATTGTCGGATATGGAATAAGAGGAGGGGGAAGACGCCGAAGCAAATGCCTGGTTTAAATATTTATAGATCGAGTATCCGGCCAAAAAAATAAAGGCTGTCAGGAAGATGACCCCGCCTACGAACATCTGAGAGAAGTATTTTTTTGTGCCCCTGTTTATCAATTTCTTACTGCCCGCTCCGGAACTACGCTTATTATTAGATGTTCGGGAAGAACTTTTCTTACGAATAGGGGTCTTCCTTTGGGCAGGTACAGATCTCATATATGTTCATACATTACTATATTTTATGAGTGAATGGAAGATATTCCGTTGGCAAAGGGGACTCAAAATGTACAAATTCATGTAATTGCGGGTCAAAGAATCTTATTTTGGTCGCATGCAACATCATCCTTCCGAAAACTTCCGTGCCTATTGTGAGTAAATTTCTTGGACAATAAATCGGATCCCCTGCGATATACAGTAAGGCGGCTGCCAAATGCACCCTTATTTGGTGGGTACGTCCGGTTGTGGGTTTGATCTGAAGATATGAAAAAAGGTTGCCCCCAATCTCCAGCTCACTCACTTTCTTCACAAATGTGTGGGCTTCCTTTCCACCTGCCACTATTGCCATTTTCATAGGATCTCTTGGGCTTCTTTTGATAGGAGCGTCAATTTCCATCGTGTCTTCTTCAGGGCTCCCGTGTACAACAGCGGCATATTCTTTCTCAATCCTGCGTTCTTTGAATTGCTGTAAAAGAGCC
>MEWF01000021.1:19016-21808 GCA_001773255.1 candidate division WWE3 bacterium RIFOXYC2_FULL_42_13 | reverse complement strand
CGGAACGTGAAGCAAAATCACTCGGACTCACCTCATCGGGGTCCCCCTCGCTAACGGCTGGACTTCTCTCCTCTATCATATCCTGAAGAGTTACATATTTGGCCGTATTTGACCGGTTAACTACCAAACCAGCGGGTTTGTCTATCACCAAATAGTCGGCGGTCTCATGTATTATTTTCATTTTTTGGTCTTCCACAGTTCGTATATTAACAGAAAGGCACCCGAAGTCACTAACAGATCAAAAAGGTTGAAACGGAACAATCCAAAGAAATTTAAATAATCCCTTACGCACCCTGTAGCGACCCGTTCCAAAATGTTCAAAGCTCCTCCTAAAATGATGAGAGTGACTCCCAAACGGGACACAACAGAGTTAAAAGAGCTTTTTCCTGCCAAATACAAAAGTATCACGAGAAGAGCAAGACTTAACGGTATTGGATAAAAAATTTTGCAGTTAGAGACAGGGTCAAACAAAAAACCCATCAGAACTTACTCCCCGTCAGCGTGCTTCAGACAGGTGGTAGCCTGCGGGTATACTTTTAAACGAGCCTTGTCTATCGGGTCGCCACACACTTCGCAGATACCGTATTTTCCTATTTTAATCGCGGCTAAGGCTTTTTTAACCTCTATGAGCATTGTTTGCGCTATATTTAGTCGGGCGTCCGACACTGTCTTTCTTGTATCTTCCAGTATAGCCTCGTCCATATACTCTGAGTTTGACTCCGTTCTTCCCGTTTGGAGATAAGGATCATCTTTCAAAAGCCCTGTTTGTTCTTTCTGCAGTTCTTCCTCTTTTCTGATCAACTGCCTTTTAACTAATTCTATAAATTCTTTCGGTAGATTTCTTGTGTTCATATATTTTTTACTCCTGTAGTACAAGTTGAGTAGACCAATAATAAACAATGCGCCTGAAAAGAGCAAATATCCCCATGATTTGAAAAATATTCCGATTATGACGGCCAGATAAAAAGAAAATAAGGAAAAAACAAGACCGGACACAAATCTATATCCCCTAAATCTCAGCACACCGAGGTAAAAAGCTAGTGTGAGAACGGCAATCAATAGGTAGTTCATGGAACCGTCTATCAGGTATTTTCCGAGACTCACAAATACAAGGAAAAACCCGAACGCCAAAGAATAAATGTCGAATATCCTAAATATCGACCACTGTCTTTTGTTCGAGAAATAAAAAGGAGGCAGAAAGGCTCCAAACAGGATCAAAAAACTTATAGCAACCTCGTAACTCAGTGATAATAGAGGATTGTTAGGTCTGTAGATACTAATATATGTGTAAAGTAAACCGAAAAGGTAGTAAAACAATGCGGCGGATATTGTAGATACAACAACGAGATCGAAGAATCTCTCGTCGTCGAAACCGTCTTTACGCGCTTCGTACCACATTACAAATATCCAGAAAACAAACCCTATCAACAAAACAAGTTGTATTGTTGGAACGCGAATAAGACCGAAATTAATATTTTCTGATAACAGCATGTTAGGCTTTAGAAATGTATTCTCCCGAACGGGTGTCCACTTTTATTTTATCCCCAATTTTTATAAATATGGGGACTTTAACGATGGTGCCGTTGGTAAGGGTTGCTTCTTTTTGAACATTAGTGACCGTATTTCCCTTGTAACCGGGCTCTGTGTACCCGACCTCAAATATAAGTGAAGCGGGAAGATCCACGGATATAGGTCTGCCGTCAAAATACTGAACTATGGCTTTTTCTCCTTCGATCAAAAAATCGGTTGCTCTTCCAAGGATATCCTCCGATATATTAAATTGTTCAAAGGTGGTCGGATCCATAAAGACGTAGCTTCCGTCGTTGTACAAATATTGAGCGGTTTTGGTCTGAACGTCAGCATCTTCAACTTTCGCCGTAGCTATATAGCCCTTGTCCAGCACCTGTCCCGTTATGAGATTTCTTACCCTCACTTTCACGTTCGCACTACCCCTGCTAACCTTTATATGCTCATATTTAATGACCTGCAAAGGCTGTCCGTTCTCCTGATATATTCTTCCTGTTTTTAGATCGGTAGCTATCATAATTTTTGGTGCCGTGGGAGAGAGTCGAACTCTCACGGGATCAGATCCCAGTGGTTTTTGAGACCACCGCGTATACCATTCCGCCACCACGGCCCGATTTGGCAAAAACCCCTCTTCGATGAGTGGAATATGAGGAAGCGCAGACGCTAATGTGCCGAGCAAACTCTTATTCCCACGACTAATGGAATACGAGGAAGCGCAGGCGCTAATGCGCCGAGCAAGCTCTTATTCCCACAGCAGGAGTCTACGAACCGCTCAATTCTAACAACTTAAAGGCAAAAAAGGAAGTCGTTATGGGATGTAGGGAGGCCGCAGGAAAGCTCAATCCTGGGCATGAGACTCAACCTCGTAGAACCTTGTGAATTCAGATTTAAAGAACATGTCATACTCCCCGGTGGCTCCGTTTCTGTGCTTGGCTATGTTAAGCTTAAGGTTCGTTCTGTCCTCCTCGTTGGGTCTGTATAAGAACATGACAACATCGGCGTCCTGCTCAATTGAACCCGAGTCACGAAGATCCGACAGCTGGGGTTTTTTGTCTCCGCCTCTCTGCTCCACGGCTCTGGACAACTGGGAAAGAGCCAGAACCGGAACTTTAAGTTCACGCGCAAGGTTTTTTAGACCCTGGGAAATCTCGGATACTTCCTGCACGCGGCTTTCGGCCTTGGGTGCCCTGATAAGCTGTAAATAATCCACTATTATCAGATCAATCTTCTGCTCAAGCATCAGTCTTCTGGCTTTTGTACGCATT
>MEWF01000021.1:11814-18923 GCA_001773255.1 candidate division WWE3 bacterium RIFOXYC2_FULL_42_13 | reverse complement strand
GAGCATTTCCCGACCCATTTCCAGCGAGAATATCCCTATACCGCACTTTTTCTCCACGGAGGCGTACTGCGCGATGTTCAGCGCAAGAGAAGTTTTACCCACTGAAGGCCGGGCGGCCAGAATAATTAAATTTTCCTTTTGCAAACCCGACAGCAACCTATCCAAATTCTTAAGTCCGGTAGGCACACCTCTCAGCGCCCCTCGGTTTTTACTCAGCTCGTCGAGTCTTTCAAATGTAATCTCCAGGGTATCTTTAAGCGGTATAAAGTCCTGGTACATTGCGTCCTGAGAAACTGAGTAAACTAATTGCTCGGCTCTGTCCAGAACCTCGGCTACTTCACCCTCGTCAAAAGCCAATTCCCCTATCTCAGCGGACGCGGATATCAACGATCTTTTGATATAGTCATTCTTTATAAGCTTTGCATACGCCTCAATGTTGGCAGCGGTAGGAACCGAGTTCACAAGCTCGGTTAAATATGACACTCCGCCAGCGGAAGTGAGGAGATTTCGTCTTTTAAGTTCGCTGGGTACTGTAATTAAGTCTGCCGGCTCCCGTTTTTCAAATAGCGTAAGTATTGCTTCATAAATATTTTGGTGAGTTTCCCGATAGAAATGATGGGGTCTTAGGAATTCGACTACCTTAACTATGGCATCTTTATCCAGTAAAAGAGCGCCGAGTACCGATTTCTCGGCCTGTTCGTCGTGCGGTGGAACGTGTGCGCCCTGTTGCGTTACCCGCACTCTTCCTTTTTGATCTTTAGTTCTTCTGGCGGACATTTTATTTAGTGGGCAGGTTTAAGTATAACCACTTCGGTATCTTCAGGTATATCACTTGCGGAAGAAATTTTCAGCTTTTCTTCTTTTTTGATATTATTCTCTACTCCCATCTCGTCCATGAACTTATCTATTCCCTGCAGATCATCGAATCCTACAAGATCGTCGGTTTTGTAATGCATAGGTAAAACAATTCCGGGTTCCAGAGAAGAGATGACCTCCGACGCTTTTTCCGCGTTTATAGTAAAGCCTCCCCCAATAGGTATCATCAACACATCAACCTTTGAGATTTTTTCCAAAGTATCGGTATTTAGCTCGTGCCCAAGATCACCCAGGTGCATCAACGTAAAACCGTCAATATCTATTACATAAATAGTCTGAGAACCTCTTTCCCCACCCTTTTTATCGTCATGAAATGTGGGAATTCCGTATATAAACGCCCCATTAACTTCGTACTCCCCCGGGCCGTCTATTAGCAATTTGTAGCCGGAAACGCCCGCAATGTTATGGTGGTCAAAATGATCGTGGGTGGTCAGCAACAAATCGGCCTCCAGCTTAGGTAGCTTATATCCTATCTTGGGATCGTAGGGATCTATAACAATCGTGAGCTCTTTACCTTTAATTCTGAAACATGAATGTCCGATGTACGTAATTTCCATGGCTTACATCATATCAATGAAATCATTTTAAGAAAAGGCGGAGTATTTCCTTTTATACCGCCGGATACATTTTGGAACCGAGTGTTCTGTTATAAGTGAAAGTATCATATAATCTTTTATGTATGCCCAAGAGACTCCTGTCCAAAACAATACCCGGTAGTTTTATGAAAGTGCAGGCGGCTTTTCTTGGGGCAAATTTGATCTGGGGGGCGGCCAGCGCTGTCATAAAATACACGCTGGAATACATACCTCCCTTTACTTTTTTATTTCTGCGATTTTTGATAGTCTGCGTTATCGTTCTTCCTATTACTGCCTACCAACTAAAAAAAGAGCCTGTACACAAAAACGACTACCTGAACTTTTTTCTCCTCGGACTTTTCTCGCAAACTACCCTGATCCTACCCTTTGTAGCACTAAAATTTACCTCTGCCCTCGACTACACAATCATCGGTGTCATGGCATCAGTTTTAACGGTATACGCAGGTCATTACTTCTACAAAGACAGGATCAATAAAGGTATAAAGGCGGGTCTGGTTCTGGCGAGTCTTGGCACAATACTGATAGTGCTGGAACCCGTACTTTGGGGTAACGGCAGCACCAACACAGTGCCGGAACGGATTCTGGGCAATGTTCTTGGACTTTTCTACGCTATAACATGGGTAATTTATGTAATTTGGGCCAAATTCAGTATGGGCGAAAGATCAGGCCTACTCAAAAAAAGCCTGAATTTTATCAACATCCAACCCATGACCGGAAAATATTCGGCCGCTACAGTTGTACTCCTTTCCTTTTATGTCGGGCTGTTCACACTGATACCTCTTGCGGTGTTTGAAAATTTAAACGTTGCCGGCAACATTACTTTCAATCTCTTAACCATAGATATAAAGGGGGTCGCCGGTCTGTTCTACATGGCCATATTCTCATCAATTGTGGCATATTGGCTGAATCATTGGGGCCTGGAAAAAGCAAAAGTGTCGGATTTTGCTATTTTCGGCTATCTGGCGCCTGTTTTTACCCTACCCTTCGCCTATCTATTATTGGGCGAACTGCCCAACACCTTAATGCTCATAGGAACTGCCCTCATAGCCGCGGGGGTTGTAATTGCGGAGAAAAACAACCGGCTTGGACGTTAAATATACCGGCCGGACTTGTAGACATTAAAAAATATTGATATACTCGTTACCGCTATGAAAAAGGGAATTCATCCAAAAGTTAATAACGAATGTGTCGTAACCTGCGCCTGTGGCAACACTTTTACGACCATCTCTACCCTACCGTCTATCTCGGTGGAAATCTGTGGTGCCTGTCACCCCTTTTACACCGGTCAAAGAAGGTTCGTCGATACCGAAAAGAGAATTGACAAGTTCAACAGAAAAATGATATTGGCAGAAGAAAAGAAAAAGGCCGCCGATAAAATAAAGGTCTCAAAAAAGGTTCAAAAGAAGACCCCCGGTTCAAAAGACATGAGCGTGAAAGAAATGCTCGAGCACATCAAAAAAGAAGAAGGTCAGTAGATCCCCCCCCCCTCAAAAGTACAAAATGTCTTCCGAAGCCAAACCCCTTCAACAATCCTTAAGTATTTGAAATAATGGAGACACCGTGGATTATTTTAACGACTACATCAAAAACGAAATAGAAAAGATCGACGTCCTTATAAAAGAGCATGAGGAGATGAGGAAGACCGCCGATGCCGGAATGCTGCAGTTAATAGACGAAGAAATCTCAAAACTGACCGAGCAAAAAAGGCAGCTCGAAACTCCCAAAACCAAGGAAGAAGATGTTCAGGAAGAAACTACCGGAAACATAAACCCCAATGTTGTTACCTTGGAAATAAGGTCGGGAACCGGAGGTAATGAGGCGGGACTTTTCGCACACGATCTTTTTAGAATGTACGAACGTTTTGCGGAAAAAAAGAACTGGAAAATTATTGAAGTGTTCAGATCCGAGAACGAGATCGGAGGCATAAAGACAATCTCGGCGGAGGTTAGAGGCACTAACGCATACGGACTGCTAAGAAATGAGTCGGGCGTTCACAGAGTCCAAAGAGTTCCGGCCACCGAATCGGGCGGACGCATACACACTTCGACAGCTACCGTGGCCGTTTTACCTAAACTTCAGAAGGTTGAGATAGAAATCCACCCCGACGATCTTGAGTGGGAATTTTTCAGATCCGGGGGCCGGGGTGGTCAGAATGTAAACAAGGTCTCCACCGCTGTGCGTCTCACCCACAAACCAACCGGCATTATAGTAGAGTGCCAAGAAGAACGTTTTCAGGGCAAAAACAGGGAGAAAGCCCTCGAAATATTAAGGTCCAGAATTTATACCGAGATGCAGGAACAACAGGTCAAAAGTATTTCCGACCTTCGGGCCGGACAGGTGGGCTCGGGTATGAGAAATGAAAAGATTCGTACTTATAACTACCCACAAAACAGGGTCACTGACCATCGCGCAAATAAGTCATGGCACAACATCAGCTTAATAATGGACGGGGATATAGAGAATATTCTGGGGTATCTGGACACCGAACTTAAGTAACTCCCTACTGCAAATTCTCGGGAGCCGCTTCTACCTCTGCCGTAAACAATTCTTCCTTCCCTTCCCTGTCAACGTACAACTTCAACTTATCCCCCACCTTCATCTTGGCAATAACCTGAGAAAGGGAATTTTCTCCGTCTAAAGCAGTTTCATTTATTTTGGTGATTATATCTCCTCTTAACAGCCCTGCTTTACTCGCAGGAGACTCCGGACTGACCCTTGAAATAAACGCGCCGACCGGAAGATCCCTTATCTCAGCAATTTCAGACGTGATCATAGTATATGTAACCCCAAGATACGGCCTGACGATACGGCCTTCTTTGAGAAACCCATCGAGTATAGGAATTAAAGTATTAACAGGGATGGCAAAACTTATATTATCGGCTCCCACAGAGGTTGCGACGTTTATTCCTATGACCTGTCCCGCAGAATTGACAAGGGGACCTCCGGAATTCCCGGGATTTAACGCGGCGTCGGTCTGTATAACATTTTCATACGTCTTTACACCGCCCAACCCACCTGTAGCCTGCAACTGTCTTGAAATACCGGATATAACCCCGACCGTGACGGTGTTCTGAAACCTACCCAGTGCGTTTCCGATGGCGATCGCCATCTGCCCTACCTTAAGATTATCGGAATCGGCAAACTCCACTGTGGGAAGATTGCGCGCAGTGATCTCAATAATGGCCAAATCAGAAGTTTCATCCAAATTTATTTTGTTTACCTCGTAAGTCTTTCCGTCTTTGGTCACGACAGTATACTCGCCGCTTGGGTCATCTACTACGTGGCTGTTTGTGACTATCAAGCCGTTTTTGTCTACAATAAATCCCGTTCCAATGCCCTGATCGCTAGTGGTAGGCCCGCTGAAAAAATCGAAATTAACCGTTTTGACTACTATAGACACAACGGCGGGGGAAGTCTTATCTACAGCATCAATGACCGTAGACTCTTCATTTACGACCTGCTGACGTGTAACTACTTTAGGAGAAGAATATCCTGAACCGTCTTTATCAAAGATGCCTATAAATTTTTCAGAAAGTCCGGAAAAAAAACCGGGACCGGCCAATCCTACGCTGTTCAGCAACGATCTTTCGCCGTTAAACCTGATATCCAAAACCAGAAGTATAGAGATAAAAAAGACGAGCCATACGGTTCCGATCAATGTTCTTGAAGGTTTTTTCATAGAGATTACGCTTTGGTTTTCCTCCTTGCTAGTTCTGAATTTTACTACAGCTCTTTGGCCAGCTCAAGAGCGGCATCCAGCTGTGGATCCTTTAAGTCTTTTATGTCCTGCTCAGTTACCTCTACCACCACATCCGGCTCTATACCAACCTTATGAACCCACACCTTGTCGGGGGTAAGCCATTTGGCAATCGTTATATGCACCCCCGAACCGTCGCCGAAATCCCTGGCATCCTGTATGGTCCCTTTTCCAAAAGATTTTGTTCCGATAAGTTTTGCATTGACCTGCGCTTTTAAAGCGGCGGCGAGTATCTCCGAAGCAGAGGCGCTACCCCCATCTATCAACACATAAATCCTTGGAACATCCTTAAAGCTACCCGCTGTATCTGAATTCAGCGGCGTCTGATTACCGGTGGCATCTTCTTGATATAGTACCGGCTTGCCGCCAAAGAACTCGCTTGAGATATGGGCGGCCGACAGCAAATATCCTCCGGGATTGCCCCTTACATCTATTATTATCGAATCCAGTTCCCTCATACCCACGGAAATCTCATTAACAGCGGTGTCCCATTCTTTATTGGTCTCGCCTCCGAACCTACTGATCCTGATGTAGGCAGTACCTTCGCCCATGTCCTTCCAACTGACGCTCGCAATTTTGATGATATCTCTGCGAAGAGCTACTTCTCTGGGAGCATCCGCACCGGTCTGGATAGTTAATTTCACTTCCGTACCGGCGTCCCCTCTTATTTTTGCGACCGCCTCCGTTATGCTCATCCCGATCGTCATCTCGTCCTCTATTGATAATATTTTGTCTCCGGGAAGTAATCCTGCCGCCTTAGCGGGAGAACCATCCAACGGTGCTACTATAATGAGCTGATTATCTTTTTGGCCTAGCTCCGCGCCAATACCCTGGTATTTTCCGTCCAGTTGTTCGTTGAGATTTTTGTTAATTGCAGGAGGTAAAAAGGAAGTATAGGGGTCGCCCAACGATGAAACCATTCCTTGTATCGCACCGTAAAGCATTTTTTCGGCATCGACCGGTCTTTCCAAATAATCCTTGCTTACGATGTCCCATACTTCCCAAAAAAGCGAGAAGTCTACCTCTTTACTGCCGGGGTATTGATTCTTAATTTCAATTTTCGGGGGGTTCTTCCTTACTTCAAATATGTATCCGCTTTTGCCAAAATAATAACCTCCGTAGAAAAACCCTACGGCTATAAGTATCGTAATTAAAAAACGCTGGAACTTTTCGAAAGGACTCATAACTTTTTCTATTCGATAATGTAAAAATTCGGCAGATCGATCTCTACGGGACCAAGTTCATTATCGAACCTTACAAATATACTAGATACTGAAACTCTGTCAATTACCCCGATCTTGCCGAAATGGGGTTTTTGCAGTACCTGCACTTTTTGTCCCTTCATTACTTTCTTTACTACTTTTAACGGAGTTCTTTTCTTTTTTGCGGGGGCGGTTTCTTCTTCGGTGCCGGACATCGGGATGCGCAAAACCCCCAGATCTCCGTGGAAAAATACATGTCTGTACGCCACGGAATTGAAGAGTTTATAAATAAAATCCGGTGTTTCCAGCATACCGAAACCCGACAGCACCCCAAGACCCATGTTCACGGATTTCGCGTAGGAAAAGCCTGTGGGATCGGCGCTTCCGGCTATTATGGCCGAGATCTTAAGATCGTGCGCCTTTTTTATGGTGTCGGTATCGGCGTGGTGACCAATATAAACTATTTTCCCTTCGGTGGTCTTTATAAAACTCTCCAGGTAGAACTTTTCCAGGATCTCGGTAGGATTTGGAAAAACGACGAGTTCCCCGAAGGAGAAATTATTTGTGCAGGCTACGAGGTCAACCTCCGTAACGGTCGTTTTGATCAGAACGGAGCTTTCGGGAACTACATCGCTCACTTCTCCCCACAAACCCGACAAAAGCGTATATTTTGTAGGC
>MEWF01000021.1:5840-11769 GCA_001773255.1 candidate division WWE3 bacterium RIFOXYC2_FULL_42_13 | reverse complement strand
TAACCGTTCGACTCGGCCGTTACTTTTTTTGCGCCGAGCTTCCCCAGCAGGTTGCCTTTTTGAAAATAGACCTTTTCCCGCAAAAATTTAACAGGCTCAAACTCTTTCGGGTAGTAAACCGTGTTCGGAGAGTGCAAGCAATCACCCAGCTTTTGGAAAGGTTCCAGTCTATCTCCTTTTTGAACAAATAAATTACCCTTACTAGGTAAATACCTTTCAACCATAACTGTCTTGTTTTCAACAATTTTTCTGATAATGGGCGCCAGCATCGCTAAATTCCTTTCACGGCTTCCTCAATTTCTCTCATAAACGCGTTCATTATCTTTATGTCCGAAATGAGCTGAGTACGTTCTACGCGGGTATCGAAAAGCAAACCTAAAGTGCCCCCCGCTACCCCACCCTCAAGATTGCCTATTAATTTATTTTTTACACTAAGTTTAGTAGTAATCGAATTATCTAAAGGAAAGGCAAAAACTGAGCCCTTTTTAATAGCGAAGAACTGACCGGTATCTAAGGCTGTCGAGAGCAAAACTTCGGTATCCCCGGGTACGATAGCGAAAGTACCGACATTTTCGATGACCTGCGAGGTGTCCACATTAATATTTGGGTTATACTCCTTTATAAGCTGGGATAAAAGAACGGCATTATTTTTGTCGATCTTTACGTAGTAGTAGCCCGGACTGTCAAAAAGGTCCAAAGCCAACGAATATTTAAATACGGCTTCGTAGTCACGGCGGGCAAAACGGTCGCCCGTAAATACCACGGGCTTGTCGGACGTTAATTGGATCCCGGCCTTTTTAACTTTATCTATTATGAGACCGTCGAGACTTACCTGATCGTTGTAGTCCCTGGTTATAAGCTGGGGATAAATGGAAATATTGGCGAAGTACTCGTTGTTCGTTACAAAATCGATCGGGACCTGAGAAAGTACTGTATCTTTGGTCACCACGACACTCTCATCTACCAGGACCGGAAAATTTCCCTCATATTTGGAGAGTAGGTCCCGTACATCCGCCATTAACTTTATATTCAGATCCTGCAATGGAAAACTCACCATGCCTGTCATAAGCACATCAAAATCTGCAAGTTTTACCTTGTTTTCCTTAGCAATACCGTCAAGTACCTGTGTATAAAAAAGGTTTTCATCACATATGCTTGAAAAAAGTTCACGGGAGTAAGAATAAGGGAATCTTTGAAACTCAAAGGATCCATCCTGCTTTTCCAGGGCAACACTTACACCTGAATAACCAATATAGGCAGCTAAAACGGGCATGAATATATATTATCAGATGGCGTGTCTATCTGTATACTGGATAAGACCCATATATCTGGCTTTTTTGACTTCCTGCGCGAGCTTTCTTTGGTGCCTGGATGTCAGACCAGAATACTTTTGAGGGATGATTTTACCCCTGTCACTGATGAAACGTCTCAGGACCAGAGCTTCTTTATAGTCAGGCTTGGTGCCTGTCTGGGTGAAATAACACTCGGTGTTTCTTTTCATCCTTCTTGGTTGTTTAGTTGTTGTTTTTTTCTTTAGTGCCATATCTTGTTAACCTGCCCCCGCCGGGCGGGGGCCTTAATATCCTAATTAATTTGAAGAATCAAGATCTCCCAAATCTATATCGTCAAGGTTGATCTCTTCTCCGGCCGTATCGCCGCCTGTAACAAAATCCTCTTCCGTAACTTCCTCTTCACCTTCTACTCCGTCCTTTTTAGGACTGAGTATTATCATGTCGTCTATTATTACTTCGGTTTTGTATCTTTTCTTACCGTCGTCGCCGGTCCAATCTCTCGTCTGAAGTCTTCCTTCAACATAAACTTTGATGCCTTTTTTAAGTAGCTGTCCGCATATTTCGGCCAACTTATTCCAAGCCACGATATTGTGAAAATCAACTGACTGTTTCTTTTCACCCTGCGTGACCCATTCTCTGTTGGTAGCCACTACAAAACTTGCTACGGCGTTACCCTGAGGAGTATATCTCATCTCAGGATCTCTCGTGAGGTTACCTATGAGTATTACCTTGTTCAGGTTTCTTGATGCCATATACCTCCAAATGTCAGCTCTGAGCTGTAATTAAATACCTAAAAACACCGTTCATTAACTTAAGCTTACTTTCAAATTTCTTGAGTTTTGAGGGGTCGACTTCAAAGTTTATGACTTCGTAAAAACCTTCTCTTTGCTTGTTCATTTCATAAGCAAACTTCCTCTTACCCCAAAAATTAGAGGCACTTACTTTGCCTCCGTTAGAATCAATGTTTTCCCGAACCTTGGAAGAAAGCTCTTTAGCTCCCTCTTCTCCGAGTTCCAGTTTGTATATATTCATGATTTCGTATTGCTTCATATGCTTAGATAATTTCCTTCGTCAACGAGTCTATTATATACATTATGGTTTAGGTGTCTACCAAAGACGTCTAATGTAACTAGAATCATTTGAGCCAATGAATAGTACAAAAAAAGAGACTTTTGCGCAAGGGGGTCGGCTCAAACACTAAAATTAAACTCAACCACATCTCCGTCCCGCATCGTGTAATTCTTGCCCTCAAGTCTCACCAGACCCTTTTCCCTGGCCTTTTTTAGGCTCTCCAAGGGCTTTAGATCGCTGTAATTAACGATTTCGGCGGATATAAAACCCCGTTCAAAATCCGTGTGGATTTTACCTGCCGCCTGAGGTGCTTTATCTCCTTTTGTGTAAGTCCAGGCACGCACTTCTTTGGGTCCCATAGTGAGAAAAGATTCGAGGTTGAGTAATTCGTAACCTTTACGAATTAGGCGGTCGAGACCGGGCTCAGTTATTCCGATTTCCTTCATGTAAGATTGCCTCTCGTTTTCGTCAAATTCAGCAAGTTCCGATTCGATTTTGGCACAAATCCTTAAACCGTCCTTACCCAATATTGTTATATTCTGAGTATCCTGGGTACTCAATTTCGACTCGTCCGTGTTTAGTACAACTATCATTGGTTTAAGAGTGAGAAGATTGAGGTCTTTTATAAGGATTTCATCCTCTTTTTCGAGGTTTAGAGATAAAGCCAGCTCTCCCCTATTCAAGGTCTCGTGTACTTTTGTTATAACCTGTAGCTTACGCTGGGAATCGGGGTCTTTTGCCATTTTTAGTTCTTTTTCGAGGATTGGAATCTTTTTTTCTAAGGACTGGAGGTCTGCAAGAATTAGTTCTGTGTTTATTGTCTGTACATCTTCTTCAGGATTGGTCGCCCCTGCTCTTATTACATTCTCGTCGGTAAAGTCGCGGACAACCTGAACAATGGCATCTACCCCGCGTATGTGACCGAGGAATTCGTTTCCGAGTCCTTCCCCCTGAGAAGCCCCCTTTACGAGGCCCGCAATATCATAAAACTGGACAACCGCCGGAATTATTTTTTCCGGGATTTGCCTGTCGCCTGCCTTATTTCCGTAATCGTTTCTCACAAACTGGGCAAGAATGTTCAGGCGCGGGTCCGGAACATCCACGATACCGGTGTTAGGTTCGATAGTGGCGAAGGGATAGTTAGCCGCAAGTGCGGCCTGGCGTTTGAGCAGGGCGTTAAATAGTGTAGATTTGCCGACGTTTGGTAAACCGACGATTCCTATTGATAGTGACATATGGGGTGATTATATAGTGAGTAAGAGTTTTTGTGTAGAAACCAAAAAACTCGCAGTACAAAACTAAGGTTGGACAGTTCGTGTTTCTATACCTTATTTTAGAATATAAAACACATTCCTTCCTCCCCCTCTTTTAGAAAGAACATCATACTTACAAAGGGTTTCCAACACCTGATAGGCTGTTTTATTGCTTACACCCAACAGTTCTCTGACCTTCCTGTTAGTAATAGAGGCATTCTTTCTGACGTACCCAACTACTTTCATATGTTTGTCACCTAAGGCTATCTGGTTGGAACCCATCTCTCTGGATTTACCTCCCGTTAACAACATTATTTTCTTTCTTACAGCCTCTAGGCTTACATCTACGCCCTCACAGAAGTACTCTAGCCATTTGGTTAAGTCTTTTTTTGTAGGATTAACTGTTTTAAGTGCGGCGTAATAACCCAATCTATCTGAGTTATAGAAATCATCCAAAGCAAAGAAACGTTTAGTATCAAAACCGCTTTTCAGAAGGATATGTGTAGCCAGAATACGCGCAGTTCTGCCATTACCATCAATAAACGGATGTATTCGAACAAACTCGTAATGAACGATACCTGCGGCTAATACCGGGTTAAGTTTCTTAAAATCAATGGTGTTAATAAAATCAAGGAGATCATCCATAAGCTCAGGGACTTCCCTAGTAGCAGGAGGCTTGTATGTAATTTCACCCGTAAATCTATTCCCAACCATGACATATTGATTACCGTGTCTATACTTACCTACATATTCGGGGTTATCCAGCGTTTTAGCCGTAACCATCTTGTGGAGCTTCAAGATGTCTTTGTTTGTAATTTTTTCTAGTAGAACTAACTTATCCAAATATTTAAGAGCGTCAAAGTAGTTAAGCACCTCTTGCCTATCTTTCCCAAAGGCAGTTATTTCTCTACCAATCTCAAGGTTACTTACTTCCTCATATGAAAGACTGTTTCCCTCAATACTGGTACTTGCATGGGCACTTCTTATTAGGGCTTCACGCCTTAAATCCAATTCCCATTTCGGAATCAAGGGTGCATTTATAATTACTTCCCTTGCAGCACTAATTTTTGTAAGATGGCCGAGTATTAGTGGTGTAATTTGATATTTCGGCGTAAACATTAGAGAGATTATATACTATTCATTACCTAAATGCAAGACCTTATATACGACGTTACAACAATGTCAATACAATTAGCATTACCCTATTTCGTTATCAATCATTACCCAAACTACTACTTCTGGCGGGACAGTTTTCACTATTCTCCCCCTATTACTTCGCTCAACTATTACCCTGCTCTTCAAAGACTCCGAAAGTTCTATTTTTATTTAAATGGGATCATTTTCTTTGGATTACCGGGAAATAAATATTTCACTACACTCAGTGAATCCCTAATGGTAGTGACATGTGGGGTGATTGTATAGGGCATACAACGATTTGGGAATAAACGGATTTTGGGAACAAAAAAGCCCGGACATCTTGTGCTAAAATCAAAAGATCCTACCTTCCTTTTGATTCGCTCTTGATATACGGGCTTTTCTATGCTCAAAACTCTTTTAGAATATACGGTTTGAGCTCTGACAACCATCTAAAGTCTTTAGAAAATTGTTAGAACTCGGGAGGTAGATGGCACAAAATAGCTGTTAGGCTAAAATGTTTTCCACTTACCTCCCGTTCGAGATACAAAGATTCTTTTCCACGAAAGTTTTTAAGATGCAGTTGTGGTTATGGCATCGTTGCCGTTTCTAAAGCTAAATTTTGCTTTGAAACTTATACAGCAACGTTCATTGAACCTACTACCCTACTACCTGCTGGTACCCAGAGTGGTACTACCAAGGAGGTCATCTTCATCCTTTTTTGGGGGCCACTGGGACTCCCCGGAAAGGATTTTGAAGAACGTCCCGCGGCGTTTTGCCGCTGTTTCAAGACGTTCCCAGTCCCCCGTTTGGGAATCCCGCTCCCGGTCTACTACGGGGGTGAAGGCCACCTCAACCAACTGATCCGGGGTGCCCTCCCAACAAACAACAATTTCCCCCGCCGCGTTGCGGCCCCAACAGGAGCAGTGTGAGCCGTCCTGGGAAAATCCCAGATGGGTTTCACTCCCACAGAGGGGGCAAACACGAGTTTTTTGAATTACCCCTGTCCAGGCCTCCAGAGGCTTGGGGAACTTACCCTCGTTGTCGAGGGAAAGCGTTTCGGCCAGAGCCTTCTCCAAGAAGCCTGTGCCGTAAACCCTGTCTAAAATTTTCAACGACGGCACATACTTCCCCCACTCCAGGCCAAAAGCGGACGCGGTGGCGACCCGCACAATGTCA
>MEWF01000021.1:0-5823 GCA_001773255.1 candidate division WWE3 bacterium RIFOXYC2_FULL_42_13 | reverse complement strand
GTCTCCGCGGGCATTAGCCCAAATAGCAGTCAATATTACCTGATTTGGGCCTACAACATCCTGGCGGTGTTCCTCTTCGAAGGAAGGGTGGAACTCACCTCTTTCCTTGAGGACATCCGGGGCAGTGTATAACTCGTAAACACGAGTCTCGTCCGATTGTCCCTCCATGATGAAACCCCTGTCGGGGTAAAACCGGTTCATGGCTTTGATCCCAACGCGCGCGGCATTCGCTGTCCACGGGTTGGAGTTGCCATGCGAGCTAACCGCCCTTATAGACACCTCCTGACGGTATATAACCGCCAAAAAGGGCTTTATGGGACGGAGGGCGGGTTTCTTCATCCACGGAAACCCGGCCAGTCCAACAACAGCTACAGTCTGACAAAGACCGCACCGGTTGTAGGGAAGGAGGTGCTCCACAAACCCAGCTGAGCTCTGGGCTGTGTATCCCTCCTCGGGGACCAAAAGGTGCATCCCCTCAAAACTGAACCGTTCATACCCTTGGATCGGCCCCGTCTTCAGTTGGTGCAAGGTCCCAAGGTCTGCTGCAAACCTCAATACCACCTGCGGCACGCCATCTGGATTTACCACCGTCGCTGACGCGGCGGACAACTTAAGGGCCCGCGTCTTGGTGTCAACAAAGACAACTGTTGACACCTTCTGAACCAAAATTTCGCTGTTATTCATTTTCTCCTCTTTTTTTGTTCTATTTTTTTGGTCACTCAGGTCTCACGACTTAAGGCCTCTGAGTAAGCCCACAATCTTTTTACGAGCGATTGTCCTCGACTTTTTCCTCAGCCTGTTTCTCTTCCAACTTTATAGATCACCATATGCGCAGCATATTCGCCTTTTATAGCGGCTCGCAGTGACTTACAAACCTAGGAATTGGCCTGCTGTTAAGCAGATTCGAGAAACTCACCTTGAAGAAGGCAAATTAGCTTTGTTTTGACAAACAAAACCAGGTTACCTCCCTCAAGTGCTGAGAAAAAGTCTTTATTATCTATTAAATTATCAAAGTGCTCTCTCCTTTTTGATCTCTGATAATCCTCCAAAGAATTGGAGAATTATTAGAACTCGGGAGGTAGATGGCACAAAATAGCTGTTAGGCTAAAATGTTTCCACTTACCTCCCGATCGAGATACAAAGATTCTTTTCCACGAAAGTTTTTTAAGTGCGTTTGTGGATTTGGCACTTATCCCAGGTCGATTAATACTTAACCCAGACCTGGGTTTTTTCCCCGACACTGAGCTTGTAAGCCCAGTTTTCGTGGAAAAAAACTACCGCCGCGTGGGACCCCACGGTCAAAACTTTGACCGTGTTGGTATCCCAACCCCCCGCGGTACGGGATTGGTGCTGATCAATTTCGGTGTCCCCCAAAACACCGACTAGAAAACGGGAGGCGGTCCACTCCCCCCACCGATACCCAAAAACCACCCCCTCTTTAAGGGGGAAAACCTCACATTCCTTCCCCCACGGGGTAACCCCCCGGGGGATTGAGACCAACCAATCCTGGAGCGAGAACCCCAGGATAAAGCTTTTGAGCCGATCCTGAACTTCTGCCATCACTTTTCTCCTTTTGTACCGACACTTTTCTGTCTCCTGCCGTTTCCGGTTCAGGTATCCAAGTGCCTCTTTCGCTATTAGATTTTTGGCAGGCTTATCTAATAGCTTGTGAGGATATCCTGGGTAGGACCTGATACCCCCACTAAGTTATGAGATAAACTAATCGTTTCTCTCCTTTTGTGTAGTACCCATACATTTATCTGGTAGGTACACAAAGGTAGGTTTGTGTCTGGCTTACAGCCAGGCGACGCCTAAGCGTCTAAAACAAATTCATGTTTACTACTCAGTAGAACGCAATTTCGTTACTACTTTTCAATTCGTCTCATTTATCCTGATTTGGACTCATAAGAGTGTTTTTCTTTGTATTCGATAATCGGGCCACTCTCTTCAAACGGTAAACCGTCGCTTGCTTTGCAAGCTAAAAGCAGATTCCCGCGGCTGAACTTCCGTCCAACCTACTATCTATAGTAAGAAGGCTTGTTTTAATTCCACCGTTACCCGGACTTGCCGGATAAACGACCGGTAGGGGTTAATGGATAAAACCGCCCGTTGTCCTTACTAATAATCTGTGCCTTCGCCTTTTTTAATTTTAAAAAGGGCAGTTGATGTTTTTCACATTTGACATCTTCTAGGCAGGAATCTATCTGCAATGGCCGGTAGGACCTGATACGTACTCTCTCTTTATATACGGGACAGACCTAAACTTCCCTAACGGGCGCAACCGGCCCGTGAAGAGGATGTTCAGTATTTCCGTACCTTGCAGGTAGGTTTTTGCTTAGAAAATTACCGGGGTTATTGATAACCCGGAGAACAAAAAAAGCCAAGACCCCTAAAGAACCGTTTTTACACGCTTGCTTCTTGCCGGATATTGGCTTTCTTTTTATCTCTTGCGAAGCGGTAGGTTCTTTGCGCGAGGCTTATTTATTAAGATTTTAAAGTACTTTCCCCTTAGCTTTCTGACTACATTATATCCTATAGTTCTATGTCTGTCAAGTGCCCTGACACATATCATCAAATACCTGGATATGCTTTGTCAAGTTCGAACAACGACAGTATACTATAAGTCTTATATCCTGTCAACCCGATTGACATGCACTATAAAATTTGCTTTTATAAGTGTATGCCGTTAATTAATGAGGTGCTCTCCCAGGCAGGCCTCGATGATAAAGAAGCTTCCGTTTACACAACCTTACTTAATAGCGGAGGGTTAACTGTATTGCAGATTGCGGAAAAATCCGGACAAAAAAGAACTAATCTCTATAACATTCTCGAGAACCTCAAACATCAAAACCTGGTAAAAGAAACAAAAAAAGGTGCCACTACAAAATACTTCCCTCAGTCCCCTAAGGAAATAGAAAAGCTGTTGGAAAGAAGATCCCAGATGGTTCACCACGCAAAACTTAATTACGAGATACTTATTAACTCGCTTCAATCACAATTCACTCTTATAGAAAATAAGCCGTTAATTACCTATTTTGAGGGCCTAAAAGGACTGCAAAGGCTTTACGACGATATAAACGATACCGGAGAGGATATTTTGCTCTTTAGGTCCTCGTTTGACGACGATAGAAAAGATGTGGACGATATAATATCCACCCAGATAGTAGAACAGGTAAAAAGAGGCATACACGCAAGGGTGGTAGGACCTCTGGAGGACGTTGAGGAAGCAAAAGCTCTTTATACAAAATATGACAAACCAAGGCTTGTTGAGGAAAGATATATTAAAAACTTCCCGTTCAAACTACCTGCTCAGATATTGATATATGGTAATAAAACCGCTATATCTACAATAAGAAAAGATATCATCATTACAATCATAGACCACAAGGACGTTACCGATACATATAGGGTGCTGTTTAATTTTATATGGGAATACTGCGCCCCGGAGCACAAAGAATTAATAAAAGACTGGGTACAGGAGTAAATTAAGACCATACGACAAACTTGGATTCGATGTATCCTCTGAATCTTTCCGCCACGTCAGGAAAATGTTCCGCAACTTCGGGTTTAAACGAAAGCTCGTTGTGGCCCCCCTCGGATCCTTCTACAAGCTCCAAAACGCGGCCAACACGCTGTGAAGGCCATATTCCCGCCACCCGGTCGGGTTTGCCTACCCCCATGTCCAGAGAAACGGTCGGGGGCTTATCTGCTTCTCCGGTGAACTCTCCGTAATCACTTAGATCAAAACCGATTCTTGCCGTTTCATAGGTTCTCAAATTTGTCACACTAAAATTCATTCTGGCCTCGCCTCCCGAGCTATTGCCCTGTCTGGCGGTCGGATGTGGTCTTATGGAAACTACGATACGCGCTCCCCTCCCCTCATCAAGAAGTATAAATGAGCTCGAGGCGGATTCTATTAGGTTACCATCTTTATCGCGCTCATCTTGTATCTGAGGTTTCTGTTCAAGTTTTAGATCAGAATTCTTTTCGTACACTCCTTTAAGTGCGCGAAGAGAAAAAACAATGGTATCCATATTCTTCATAAGCTCCCCTATTGTTACATCTCCGCCCTTTCCCCCGGCTATTATCTGAGCTGCCTTCAAAAATTCAGCATTTTTTCTCACAAAAGCTTCGTGCACCTGAGGTGCAAATTCATAACCCACGCCTGTTTCTGCCTGCCCGAACACCCCCCGCCAATTTAGCGCCTCATTTGCAATGGCGTAAAAATTCTTAAATATAGCCAGCTTTGCTTCTTTGGACAAACCGGGTGCCTCGGCGAAATCAAGTATTTCCTGCCCGGAACCACCATACTCCAAGGCCAGAAAGGATTTAAGACCGTATTCTCCATATTCGGTAACAAAACTTTTCAGCCGGGTTAATCCTTCGGTATTTTCCTGTCCTGACAGTTCCAAATAACTAAGTAAAAACCAGCCCTGTTCGTGCAAGTCGAGAGAGTTTAACCTCAGACCGGTGCCCTCAAAAAACTTATCGTTAAAAATAAGTTCGTAGTTTTTCATAAATAACTGCAGATAACGTTCGCGCTCCTGTCTTTGTCCGGCACTCTCATCGGCTTTTGGGAGAAACAATTCCTGTGACATTAACTGTCGAACCTCTGCTTGCACCGCATTTTCTTCCGCATAAATATTTAATGGGAAAACGCCCTCGATACCGCCTTCTTTTTCCGAAAGTACCGCCATTAAGCCCGAATCGTTAAGCCTTCTTACAAAGAAATCCGGATTGTTGTATTTTCCCAGATCATATAACTTCCCAAGGCATTCAACACCCTCCGTAGTCACTCCCATTTTTCCAAGTTCCAGTCTGAAAAGAATTTCCGCACTCAATCTCATTTTATCTATATTCTCACTCTTAAGATTTCCCAATAGCATCGGGGTGCTCTCCTCCACACCGGCGTTTTTTATCGCGCGAACGTAGGCAGACAGCATACCTTCATGCTCGTGCTCCATTAATTCAGAAACAAATTGCAGAAACTTTTCCCTATCCTCGCCGCTCTGCAGTGATAATGACAAGGTATCCATGTACGCGGCAACAAAATCCAGTCTGTCCCCAAACTCCATTTCATCCGGATCCATCGGAATTATGCCGTTTTCCGGTAAAGTCTTCGTGAGGTAGTCTAGCAACGCTTTCGCCGACTCAACATCTTCGCCATAGCCACAATAATTTGGAAAATCATCACGTTCTCCCCGTAAAAACAACAGCGTGTCGTCTATATCCTCCTGAACTGACTCCCTGTAGTAGTCTTGCTGTACTGCTCTTACATGTCCGAGTTTTTTTAAAAACGCATCGGCGGATGACAGCCCCCCGACCTTGGCTAAAGATACACACACTTCCTCAGAATCGGATCCTTCTCCCGATATATTCACGTATTTCAATAAAGACTCCGCTGCCCTGTCTCTTTCTTCGTCAGTTTTTACCGATCTCTCAATAGAAAAAAGGACAGGCAACAATATTTCGTTCACAGCGAATACATACTCTTCCGCCTCAGCAGGAAAGTCGTTATAAAAATAATCGATTTTCTCAGCGCGTCTCCCTCCCCAATCATAAAATCCGTGCATACTGTTTAGGGCGTCCTCCAACAGCTTTTCATACGAGTCCTGCGACTCAACGTAGGACCGATTTTCTAAAGCCGATAATCGCTCTTTAATGTATCCCACCTCAGGAGCAAGCTCCTCCATTAAGTCCTTGTATTTAGGTGCCGCGTATTTCTTAATACTCAGCCCCCTGCCGTTAAGTTCAGGAAGCACATAGTAAGATTGCACTCCGAAATAATTACGCGTTTTTTCCTGCCAGGATTCGGGAACCTGC
>MEWF01000020.1:39648-39782 GCA_001773255.1 candidate division WWE3 bacterium RIFOXYC2_FULL_42_13 | reverse complement strand
CATCTTCAGAGTGAGTCTCAACAGACATGGGTCAATTATATTGCAAAAATAATATTAAGTCGCCTTTTCCATTGAATCAGGACAACCGGCACTGCGTAAACCTAATTGAAAGGGACAACAGGTAATTGAGAACT
>MEWF01000020.1:39084-39636 GCA_001773255.1 candidate division WWE3 bacterium RIFOXYC2_FULL_42_13 | reverse complement strand
ACAAAAAATCCCCCGCCAAAAACCTATTAAAAGTTCCTTGCGGGGGGGGGTAGTGGATCCGGCTGAAAAAGGTTCTCTTACAAAAGCCTTTTTTTGACGGGACCAAAATCCACAGAGACCAGGCGGCTATCTTCTTTTTTAAGTTTTTCTACATTGGCCCAAAAAACATCTTTTGTGATCGGGGCCAACTCAGGAAGATGCGCTCCGGTAATGCCGAGTACAACCGTTTTTGCTTCCTCCAAGCTGTTAAAGATTTTGATCAGAGGGAGGTCGTACGAAGTAACTGCCAATATAACCACCTTGAGATTCGTTTCAGATGTCTGCACAAGGTAGACCACCATGTAACCTTTGCGTGGCATTTTTCTCTCCTTTACCCTATAGTGAGTTCAGATTATATCCTACTTTGATTCTTCTGTAAACGGTCCTCTCTATAAGCAATAACCATACTGTGGATGGCTTCGACTACTCTATTCTGGTCATATTCCGCTCCCTGAGCTGCATTCCAGAGAGTGCCGTAACCTATGTTAAGCACCCGCGGCCCGCCATTTTTTT
>MEWF01000020.1:23305-39070 GCA_001773255.1 candidate division WWE3 bacterium RIFOXYC2_FULL_42_13 | reverse complement strand
TCGGCTAATATTTCCGGGTCGGTTGCAACTGTAAGATCGACGAGCAGCCACTCTTTGTTGCCCCATGAAAGAACGAAGTCACCTTTGCCTTTAAAATCTTCAAAAGCCGTGATCCTCGCAACATAAACTTTTCCCGGCATCCTTACTTCTTTTTCGTGTTCCTCCCAATCGATAACAGATACTACGGGTACTTTTGTCAAAAACTCCAGCAGCTTTTTCTCGCCTTCGTGCCCGTACTCCCTTCTCCACTCCTCTACTTTTTCCTCCGAAGGACCTTTCCCCTCTTTTATCTCGCTCTTCACCTTTTTCTCTTCATCGTACAATACTGCTAACTGTTTAGTCCGTTTCTCTGCCTCACTACGTGAGTGCTCACGGCGTGCTTCCTGTGCCTTGAGCATATCGTGCATAATTTCCCCGTAATCCGGTGGTTGATCGCCTGCAGTTTGAGCTATCGACGACACTTCTTCTCTTTCAGGTTCGGGGGTTGCGACCGCAATTTCATCAGAAGTGTTATCCACAGAATCCGTTTCCATTTCTAAAGGTTAGACAAATTGATGTGAAAATTCAAGCAGATTAAAAACGTGCCATCAAATCCGTCAGTCATTTCCATATGAAAGATTGGATGAACCCGCTCCAGTGTGTAACCATGCCGAATAAATCATTGCACCTCAAACCGCCCTAAACTATCATATACATAGATGAATCCAAAGAAGACTGCCCTAGTAACAATTCTTCTACCGGTGCTCTTTTCGTTCCTGCTCCAACAAGGAGTATACGCCGGCAATACCCCTCCGTTTACAACGCTTACCAAAACACCGTCGACCCCCAATGGAAAGGACGATTGGTATTTAACACCGGTGAATATACTTTTAACGGCAACCGACCTGGAAAGCGGGGTTGCCTCGATAAATTACAAGATAGACTCGGGAAACTGGGTAACGGTCACACAATCCGACACGCTGAACCTGGCCCCCAACCCTTCATTCGAAACTACTCACGCGGGGTCTTCTATAAATACTCTTTCGTGGGAGGCAGGGCTGCAGGACGGTCAGGCTGTTTATAGCAGAAACACACTTAATTACGTTTTCGGTACTACATCAATAAAGATCAACTCGACGGGTGCTGCCTGGCACTCAATCAACCACTCTGTCAACTATGCGGTAGCTAACCCTCTCAGCAACATGAGTGCCGAGGTATGGCTAAAAACAGAGTCCGCGGGTGGTAGTGCCTATTTCAAAATTTTCGCGGTATCAAAAGATATTAATGATAACTTTGTCTATACAGAAGTTGCTCAAAGCAACTCCATAAACGGAACCACAACATGGACAAAAATAAGTGAGAATTTTGTTGTCAGCGTATCTGACGCAATTGGAGTTTACATGGAGGTGGGACTTTTGGGTACCGGAATTTTGTACGTAGACGGGGTCTCAATAAACAACTCGGCAAAGTCCGCAGATACCTCGTTTACGGTATCGTCAGACGGCAACCACACTGTTTCCTATTACTCAGTCGACCGTTCAGGAAACATCGAAACCACCAAATCGACCACATTCAAAATAGACCAGACACCCCCCACCAACTGGCGCAATTCCAATGCTTACAGAGGTGTCACAGGACCGAGCGACCACCACCTTTATGTCACAACCGTGGTCGACGACACAACGTCAGGTATTTCCACACTTACTGACAAATTCCAGTACCACACAGACAGAAACCCCGGATTCGGAAGTTTCTCGGACCTAATGCAGTGTTCAAGTACCTGGCAGCCGGATACGTGGGCGCCGCTCATCTCGCCCCCGTTCTCACCGGGAGCTACAACCGTTACCCTCCTGACCCCTAAAACAGATTTTTGCGACAGCGTCTGGAAAATCTGCAAGACCGTAAGATTTTACGCCGAGGATATGGCCGGAAACTCCTCCACCAAAGATTTGTGTATCAACGGACCGTGGATCAAAATAAGGGGCGGCGGGTTGGCCGGAAGCAGATTGGGTATAAACATGCTGTCCGAGTCAAGTGATAAAAATACCGACAGCGTTATAGAGGCCGGAAATACCGAAGTAAACTTCTTCACCAGCACCAAAAGCTGGGTCGTAAAGAACAACATAGGGGCAAAAGATTATTCCTACGCCGAGCTTTTGGATGCGGTAAAGACTTCGCCTACCGAGATTTTCGGTACCCTGCCAACTAGCAACGGCGTTTACATCAAAAACGGCAATTTCACGATAAACGCCACCAGTGTTCCCAACAATTATGATACCTCCACGTTCAAACAGATTGTCTTCATAAACGGTAATTTGAGGTTCGATAAGGAGATCGTATTGGCCTCAAATTCGGCCGTTTTATTCGTGGTGTCCGGAAACGTGGAAATTAAAAAGACGGTCAGCGAAGTAACCTCTGCTATCCACTCAGATGGCACGTTTTACACAGCCTACGACACCAATGAGGGTGACCAAACCGGAACATTAAGGTTGAAAGGTGTATTTGTAGCCGACAAATTCATATTCCAAAGAACTTTGCAGGGAACCGATAATGTTGAGGACCCCTCCGAAGATTTTACTTACGAACCAAGGTTCGGCAATCTGCTGAGAGAGTATATAGGAATAAACGCAGTGAGATGGCTTAAAAGCGAATAACGAAAAGGAAACTGCTAACTTACATTTTTCTCTTAATCTTAAACTTCCCGTCCGGAAGATCTTCGACCTCGTAGCCCATTTCCAGGATTTGTTTTCTTGCCACGTCGGCCTTATCCCAAATTCCTGCTTTCCTATATTCTGACCTCATTTTTGCTACATCCAGCACTTTCTGAGGAGTGTCATATGCCAAATGTTCCTCGATCCTCAATCCCAACACCGAGTCCATTTTCAACAGGGTGGCCAGTTTTTCAGGCTCTTCCAACTCAGACTTTATCATTTCCCAAACTACCGCAAGAGCCTCCGGCATATTAAGATCGTCGTTTATTTTATCGCCAAATTTCTTAATATAGTCCTTCGAGGCCTTAGCCGATTCTTCTCGTTTGTAACCGCGGGCAAGTTCGTAGAGTCTTCTCAAAGCATTTTGAGCACTTTGCAACGCATCCCACGTAAAGTTTAGCTTGCTTCTGTATTGGGATGTCATGAAAAAGTATCTCAGAACCATAGGATCAAAACCTTTTTTCTCAATGTCGGTAATGGTGTATGCGTTTCCCAAACTCTTCCCCATTCTTCCTCCGTCAACCATCATGTGGGCACCGTGAACCCAATATCTTACAAATTTCTTGCCGGTCGCTGATTCGCTTTGGGCAATCTCATTCTGATGGTGTGTCATCCTAAGATCCTCTCCGCCTACATGAATGTCCAGGGTGTTGCCTAACTCAGCTAAGGACATGGCCGAACATTCCAGATGCCACCCGGGAAATCCGGTTCCCCAGGGGGACGCCCACTCCTGTGAACGTTTGACATTTATTGGCGAGAATTTCCATAAAGCGAAATCAGTAGGATGTTTTTTCTCAGGATTGATCTCTACTCTGGCTCCTTCCATAACGTTGTCCGTCGTATACCCGGAAAGTTGTCCGTAACTTTCAAATTTTGACGTATCGAAATAAACCCCGTCCGATGTCGTGTAAGTAAAACCCTTCTCCTCGAGAATTTTTACCAGACGGACCTGTTCTTCAATATATTCCGTCGCACGGGTAAATTTCTCTGGATGTATAAAATTCATTTTGTCATAGTCCTGGATAAACTTCTGGGCGTAAAAATTGGCGATCTCTATCGCCGTTCGTCCTTCTTTGACAACCGACTTCTCCATACGATCCTCACCTGTGTCTGCATCACCCAAATTATCGCCGGTCATGTGACCTACATCCGTAAGGTTCATGATAAATTTCACGCGGTTGCCGTTGAATAACAAAACCCTATTTATAAAGTCGGAGAGTGCGTATGTCCTAAAATTACCTACGTGGGCATAGTCATAAACGGTCGGACCGCAGGTATACATTGTGACAGTTTCGGTGTTAAGAGGGCTGAAGTCCTCTACTTTTCTTGTGAGTGAGTTGTATAACTTCATTGCTTCGATTTTAGCACAACCCTGAAAAAAGAAATATGTATTTATAGGAAAGGGGGTTATTTGATCTCAAAACGGCCTTCGAGTGCTCTGCCTAAAGTTATGTCGTCCGCGTATTCTACGTCACCTCCGACCGGAAGTCCTCTTGCTATGCGGCTTATTCTTACCTTGCCCCCATCCATACCCCGCTCTCTCAACATTTTAGAAATATACATAGCCGTAGACTCCCCCTCCATGCTCATATTAGTCGCAATAATAATTTCCACCGTGTCGGAACCATCGACATTTTCAAAAGACACTTCTTCAACCAACCCCTCGACCCTGTCTATAAGTTCTTTTATAAAAATTTCCTCCGGTCCTATGTTATTAAGAGGATCTATAATCCCGTGCAGTATGTGATAAGTTCCTTTAAATCCCGTTCTTTCCAAAGCAAAGGAATCCAGAGGGTTTGCAACTACAACAATCGTTCTTTTGTCACGGGCGGGATCTCCACATACTGAACAAATGTCTGTTTCCGACACGTTTTTACATACCGAGCATAACTTGGTGTTCTTTTTTAAACCCTCCAACGCTTCGGCAAAGACTTCTAACTCTTCCTGGGGAAAATGTAAAAGATAAAATGTCAGCCTTTGAGCAGTTTTGGGACCTATTCCCGGGAGCCTCTCGAAAGATTCTATTAGTCTGGTTAAAGATTGGGGTAATTTCACTTGAATATTCTATCAAATTAAAGGAAGTCCGCCATCAAATGCTTCGAGCACCGAATCTTTATTAAAAACCACTTCTGCCGGGGCTATGTTAAGATCTGTCAAATTTCCCGACTCTCCGGTCTTCAGCTTTTTTGGCTTCTCTTTACTTAAAACACATTTCAGTGACAAACGAGCATCATATATTTCCGACATAAGTTTTTCGATTAACTTTCTATTTTGGGGCGACTCGAGTCTTTCTTTGTGAAAGGGATAAAATACTTCAAGTATGACAAACTTACCTTCAACATTTACCGGCTTTCCAGACTTTAAAAGAGCGGTTAACGAGTGATTTAATTCCCGGCTTCTTTTTATAAATTCTTTCCATTTTTCTTCAAGATTTTCTAAAGTTATGAGAGAAGTTTCTTCTTTGTCTTCAGGCGTATTTTTTTTCTCTTTTTCCGGTTTGGCATCTTCCTCGGGCTCCTCCTGCTCCTTTTCTTCCTCCTCTTTTTCATCCTTTGGCATCTTCTTACCTACACCGGGACTGGTTGTAGGCTGCTTCGGAGCTTCCGGTATGCCTAAACTGCCCCCACCCGATAATAACTCCTCTCCCCCGCCTATCTTAGCCAAGGCCATCTCAACCGGAAGCTGGGGGATAAAAGATGTTTTAATATTTTTGTGCTCTTCAAGAATAGAGTTCATCGCGTTCAAGAGCCAACCCACCGACAAACGGGACGCCTGCTCTTCCATTTCGGCTAAAAGTTCGGAAGTCGCACCAGACACTTCTTCTTTCACACCTGATTTTATGAATAACATTTCTCTGAGATATCTAAGGTATTCTCCGGTCCAAACGTACAGGTCCAGACCCTCTTCGTACACCTTAGATATGATTCTTATTGCCGAACCGGAATTCCCACTCATCAGGTGGTCGGTCAGTTCTATGTAGACCTCTTTTGAGCCCATGCCTACAAGAGAATCAACGCTGAGCTCCCCGTCCGAAACCTGCTGCAACAAAGTCTCCGCATCCCTGAATCCACCCAAAGAAGCGAGGGCTATTTTCTCCAAATCTTTTTCGGATATTTTTATTTTCTCACTTTTTGTTATCTCTTTAAGCTTTTCTATTAGCTGGGGCATCGTAGCTCTCTTAAATCTATAAACCTGGCATCTGGATTTTATAGTGTCGGGTACTTTATGAAGCTCGGTTGTGCAAAGGACAAAAGTGGTTTTTTTCGGAGGCTCCTCTAATGTTTTAAGCAGTGCGTTGAAAGCCTCGTTCGTAAGCATGTGGACTTCATCGATTATGTAAACTTTGTTCTTGCCCATCGTCGGTGCCAGTTTTATCTTGTCTTTGATCTCCCTGATGTCATCTATTCCCCTGTTGCTCGCGGCGTCGATCTCTATCATATCCACAAAAGAACCCTCTTTTATCGCCACACAGGAAGAGCATTTAGTACAGGGGTCGCCTTTTGAATTTATGTCGGCACAGTTTAGAGCTTTGGCCAGAATCCTAGCCACGGTTGTTTTTCCTGTACCGCGGGGGCCCACAAAAAGGTAGGCGTGGGAGAGTTTACCACTCACTACCTGCTTAGACAGGGCATCAGCGGCATCGTTGGGTCTGCATACATCGCTGAATTTTTGAGGACGGTACTTAGTGTAAAACATAAACATATTAACTGTATTACAACATCCCTGTTGGATACAACCAACCTGTATTGGTGCAAGGAGCGGCATACCCCTACACACCGTAAAATAGTTAACTGCTCCCGGGACTTTTTGCTATAATGCCGCTACTTACGATTTCTAATGTCATTTTTTCGGAATGGAGAGAAAAATGCAAAAAGATAGAAAGACAGGTACATCAGGAAAAGGAAACATTACACCGTTTGAAATCTGGGACAGATGCACCGCCGCAGAAAGATCTGAAATTGCGGTCAGAGCGGTGGATAACAGATGCGTGGAAAATGCCGAAGATAAGATAAAAAAGGCAGTAGAATTTTCCCGGATGGATTCTCACAGTCTCCGTGAAAAATACCCATGCGCTTGGAGAGGGATTTTCCGGTACATACTGCACGTAGGTCTTAAAACTAGACGTAGGTAGAAACTAAATCCCAGATCCTAGGCGTAACAGGGGTTCCGTATCAAAGAAAATTCAAATTTTCCGAGAGCGGGATCCCTATTTTTTTTATCCCATCCAGCTCTTCGGAAGAAAAATCGTTTAAAACAAAGTCGTCTACCGGTAAGTTAGAGTCCGTCGGAGGTCTCCCTATTCCTATCCTAATTCTCCTGAAATCTTTGGTTCCTAAGGAATCCATTATGCTCATAACGCCTTTATGCCCGGCGTGCCCCGCCCCTACCTGTTCTTTTCTCTGCCCAAACTGAAGATCGACATCATCATGTATCACACAGATATCGGCAAGGTCTATCCCAAAATATTCCTTTACTAAACTCACTGCTTCCCCCGACTTGTTCATAAAAGTCGTAGGTTTAACAAAAATAATCTCACCTAATTTACAAATATCGGACTTCAGTTTCGGAGAACCTTCCCAAGATAATCCTTTGGCCGCAACGATCTCGTCCAGTACTATAAATCCTGTGTTATGGCGGGTTTTGGAGTATCTTTTATCGGGATTGCCTAACCCAACGATCATTTTCATAGACCGGCGTCCTTTTTAACCGGTTTGCCATGAACGGTGTGCTCGTCATCGTCGTGATGGTGCACCCCAAGCAGATGTAGTACTCCGTGGGCTACAAGCTCCGATACCTCGGTTTCAACATCATTTCCATACTTATCCGCCTGCCGTAGGGCCTGCTCTTTGTTAACTACTACATCGCCCAAATAGTAAGTCCCGTCTTCCTGTTTTTCATTTATTGGAAAGGACAGGACATCTGTAGTGGTATCCCTGTCCAGATACTTTTTATTCAGCTCCTGAACCACTTTATCACCTGTAATGGTAACTGAAATGACGATGTCATCTTTGTTGAGTTGCTCGGGTAGATCTTTTTTCATTTACTTCTGCTGATGAGGAGGAAATTTAACCGGCGGTTCGAGCTCGAAAGGAAACATTTTGGCGAATTCCTCATATACTGCGAGTTCTTTTTGCTCTTTTTCCACAAGATCGGCTCTTCCACCCTTTTCGAAAAGTTCGGCAGCTTCCTTTCTGTTTTTTATCTGCTTTCTTATAACCTTGAATACGTCCTCATCGGTTAAAGGCTTCTGCTGCGCTCTAAGTTCTATTTCCTTGTTCTGAACCTGGGAAATGAAATACCTCAACACACCGAGCTTAAAAGTATCGCCCGACTTCTGCAGTTGGAAAACCATGCTTTTTAGGCTATCGTAGATCATCCTCTAAGTTTCTCAAATTTAAACTTTCTTTCAAGTTCCTTAGATTTCTGTCTCTTTAACTCACTGGGTTTTCTGTAGTGAGACCTGTCTTTTACTTCATCAAGGATTCCTGATCTTTGTACTTCTCTATTGAACCTTCTTAAGGCCTGTTCCAAAGATTCACCGTTCCTTATTTTTATTTTCGTCATTATAATGAGCAGCTCTTAATAATTAGTGCTAATTAATAGAGGCTGCTATTCAGTAGGCACCTCCAAACGTTGTATGTCAAATAAAAACGTGCTTTCGTACTTATACACAATTCTGGCAGTCCACTTTCCTGTATGTTAGCCGGTTAACGGTAGACAGCGCAGGAGCTGTACGATTTTACCAGATAGATACGACAGTTTCTAGTATATTACCTGTGTCAATTTTTTACTATTTACGCACACGGTAAAAAGGCTTTAAATATAACTCAAAATGGAATGTTTCTAATTCTTGTAGCTACAATGATAATTACTATCTGGTCACGTCCCTGATTGTAATGAGTATCAAAAAGCCCAGGAGAAAGACCATACCCAACCTGTGAAAAGCAGCCTCCGTTTTAGGATTCGGTTTCCTACGCGTCACACCTTCAAACAGAACAAACGCTACCCTGCCGCCGTCCAAGGCCGGAAAAGGCATTATATTAACAACGGCCAGGCTTAAAGACATAAGTGCGGTGTAATCAAACAGTGTGAGCCATGCGTTGGGTCCGCCGTATTTCAGAACCATGTCGACAAGATTATAAATTCCTACCGGTCCGGAAACACTTTCGGAAACGGGAGCTAGGTCTTTAGTTTTAAAAGAAAGGGAAACCATCTGACCCAAGGTGTTCATGGAATACCCCATCACGTTATACGAATGATAAAAACCCACAAGGATCCTGTCGAGTGGTTTTTTGTATGAAATAGACACCGACTCTCCCAGATATACACCTATGATTGGTTTACCACCTTCGTATTTTGTCGGTGAAACCTGAACATCCCGAACCTTGGTGTAAGTCGTATCTTTCAAATCGGTCAAAGTAAGCTTGACGGGTTGTCCGCTGTATTCGGCCAAAACGTTTTTAAACTGTGTTATATCCGTAACTTTTCTGTCGTTTACGGCTAACACCGCCTCACCCAAAGTCAGACCCGCTTTCTCGGCAGGAGAACCGGGCTGAATCCCGGAAATCACGGTACCGATCTTTGTAGTCTCACCGAACTTAAAATCATAATCAAATATCAGAGGCATTTGGAAGGTCTTAAAACCGTTCACGAACATGAAAATATAGAAAATGACAACGGCCAAAACGATGTTCATAAAAACACCCGCTATTAAAATTATTCCCCGCTGCAGTGGTGTTTTCGATGCGAAACTTTTGACATCCAGAGTACCGATTTTTCCCAAGTCGTCCGTGTCTTCCTGCCCCCGCTCCAAATCCTCGCCTGTGAGTTTCACAAAACCACCGAAAGGCAAAAGGTTGATGGAGTAAGTGGTTTCACCAAATTTCTTTCCTATTATGCGCGGTGGAAGCCCCCACCCGAACTCCTCTACCCTAACACCGGCGGCTTTAGCAGCCACAAAATGCCCCAACTCGTGAATTAAAACCAAAATCGAGAGTATTAATAAAAAGATAAGTAAGGTTGTCATGTTTTTATACGCCGGAGCCTAAACTGTCAAAATTTCGGATCTTTTGGTTTCGCTGATCTCCTCTACGCCGTCGGTGAACTCTTTAACAGTCTTTTCTGTTTCTTCTTTGAGACGGAATTTTTCATCCTCGCCTATGCTCTTGTCCGAGAACATTTTTTCAATGTCCTTCATAGCGTCCTGCCTTATGTTCCGTATCGAGTTTTTGCTTTCTTCGGCTTTTACACCAACTATCTTCGCCAGCTCCTTGCGTCTTTCCTCGGTAAGTGAGGGCACCGGTATTCTTATTCTGTCGCTTTCTTCCACGGGATTAAGACTTGCCTGGCTTTCCCTTATGGATTTGGCAATAGGCTTAATAAGACCTTTGTCCCATGGTGTGACAACAAGGTTCTGGGAGTCCAGAACCGTAATAGAACCGACCTCTATAAGAGTCATTTTTGTACCGTACGCGTCTACCTGGATATTTTCAATAAGGGCGGGCGACGCTCTTCCGGTTCGGATCTGCGCTAACTCCCCCCGTAAAAATTCCTGAATTTTCGAAAGTTTTAATCTTAATTCTGAAGTATTCATATGTACTGAATAATATCAGGAAAAGCCGGGCTTTTCTAATCTTCTCCGACAGAGTATTTGACAAACTTCTTGAGCTCAATCTTTTCCCCAACTTTGGCGGTTGTTTCATTCAGTAAATCTGAGATTTTCTTTGACGGATCTCTGATGTACTCATCGTTCAGAAGTTCTTCCACCGAGCTGTAGTCGCCAGTTGCGGCCTGCATAGCCACCTCTTTGCAGAGTCTTTGAAAATCCTCTGTTTTAGCCACAAAATCGGTCTCGCACGCCATGTAAATAAGGGTGCCGACTCTTCCTCTGGCGTGGAGGTATGCAAAGATCAGACCGTCCTTGGTCACCCTGTCGGATTTTTTGGCGGCTTTGGATCCTACCTTTTTCATTAACTCCTCTTTAGCCTTTGCATAATCACCGAACGAGTTCTCCAGAGCCTGTTTTACTTCCAAAACACCGGCTCCGGTCTCTTCTCTTAAGTTCTTTATATCTTTTATGTTTAATTCCATTTTTGTCTCCTTGTGCAAATTATTTTTTGGCTTTGGCTTTTTTAGGCGCTTTCGCTGTTTCAGAATTCTTTTTTACCTCATCTTCCTTTTCTATTATCTTCTCTATCTTTTTCGGCTCCTCTACTTCAACGAGCTTCTCTTCTATCTCTTCGACCTCAGCAGTGACAACAGGACTTTCCGTGGTTGTAACTACAACATCTTCCTTTTCTTCTACTATAGCCTCAGCTTTCCTGGTTTGCTCGGTAGCCTTTTTATCGAATTCTTTGTAACCTTCTTCGACTGCGTCGGAAACGGCGCGCATCAACAACGCAACTGATTTTATAGCGTCGTCGTTTCCCGGAATAATGTAGTCTATTCCGGTAGGATCAGCATTAGTATCGATTATAGCGACCACCGGGATTCCCGCGTTTTGAGCCTCTTTTACTGCTGTTTTTTCTCTTTTGGGGTCAATAACGAACAAAATGTCGGGAGTCTCGGTAAGAGTCAGAATACCTCCGTAAACAAGGGTCATCTTCTCGGTTTCCCTGTCGATGAGAAGGCGTTCTTTTTTAGTGTACTTGTCGAATTCTCCTGTTTCCTTACCACGCATGTACTTGATCAACTTGTCCAGATTCTTTTTTATGGTAGGAAAATTGGTAATCGTTCCACCGATCCATCTTTCATTCACGAACATGGCTCCGCTCCTTATCGCTTCGGCCTGAATTATCTCTTTGGACTGCTTCTTAGTTCCGACAAACACTATTTTTCTGCCTTCGGATGCCTGTTTATATAGAAATTCGCATGCCTCTTTTAACAAACGCTCGGTGTCCTCCAAATCAATAATATGTATGTTTTTGCTGACGGTGTAGATATAAGGCTCCATCTTAGGGTGCCATCTTCTTATTTGATGGCCAAAATGGACCCCTGCTTCAATCAACTCTTCTATTTTCGGTACTTTGTACTTAGACATAGTTTTCTAGCTTAAACGCAACTTTCTTATTTAAATTTATATTTTTGGGAAACCGCAAAAGCTGTTTAAGAACGGGCTTAACGAGCCGGACGCGGATTCCCTTTTACTTTTGGTGCTGCTTTCGTGCAGCTCCTCACCTAAGCCCTTTTCGGGAGGGAGATATAGGCAATTGATAAGTTATCACGACGCGGGCTAGTTGGCAACAATATCCTTCTGTGCGTATATTGCCGCGTTAAAGAAACCGGGCACGTGACTGTATGAACGATCGGTCACAATAATCTTTACAGCTTGTTGCTGGGAGTCCGCAGAGTTCAGAGTGGCTTTGGACGTTATTTGGAAGCCCTGAGGAGGTATATCAAGGCCGGGAGCCGGGAGTACACCAACAACAGCGTCGCCGCCCAAAGGCATCACATTCAAAAAGTAGGGCGTCCCTGTGGCGTCGACAGAGGTGCACCAGCGATAAATGTTAGGAGTCACGGTATCGTTATTGGCTATGACAGAAGACCCTGTCACAGTAAAACTTACCGCTTCAGGATTTGGGCTCGTCGCATTAGGCAGTATTATGGACTCCCTCATAAGGGCAGACGGGCTCCATAAGGTATAGTACAATCCTGTGTTGGCTGATTCATTACTATCTCTCCAGCACAAATTTATCTGCCCGGAGTAGCCCGACAATGCAATGCCGGAAAAAGTACCGTTTTTTAACCTCACTTCGTAGCGGTCCGGATTGCTTTTATTATAAGTCATCATTTGCACAGTCACGGAAGTCTTAGTCTCAACTTTTGTTGAATCCCCGAGAGTAAAGGTACACGCACCGTCAGAGAGGGTCGACAAAGTGCCTCCACAGCTAGTTCCATTTGCAATTTCAATTAACTCCGAAGTGGGACGGTCCACAAATCTTTCGATCCCTGCCTCGGCAGCGTAAAACACTTTTGCGCCGGTATCGGTAGATGAGACACGTTTTGTCACTGAAAGCGTTCTTGTCGCTACCGAAACTCCGACCACCATTGATATCGTGAGTGCCACGACTACGAAAAGTAGAGCCTGTCCCTTATTGTTTATATAAATTGCGTTTTGTTTCACAATAACCGATCCTAATTCTGAGCATAATCAAATACAAAAAAGTCATTCAGCGCAGGTAAAAGATTACCAACTGCTATCTTGTTTAATTCAGTAATATAAAAAGGATTAAATCTCACAAATACCGCAGGACGGAGCTCGTTGGAAATTGAGGTCAGATCCCTTTCTAACTTAATACCAAAATCCGTGCCTTTAGTGGCTCCGCTTATCAGTGGCCCCTCAATAATCAAAGTACCCGGAGAAGACGAGGCTCCAATAGGATTATTTTTGAATGTTATATTCCCCGTTGTTATTATGGACGCCTTTATGTGAGGTGTGGTAGCTGCAGATTTGGGATCCGCCGTAGTTCCGGGAATTTGATTTCCTATTTCTATATCACGATCGGCTATTATAACCAGGCGGGAAGACCCCCCGGTGCTTATATTGTTTATTACAAAAGGAGACCCCGTTTTTGGCGGTATAATCATAAAAACCAGGCCGGCAGAACCGCCCACCGAATACGAATAATTGGAAGGGGCTGACGAGATAGAGGCATCCAAGGCCATGATGTAGTTCGAATTTGGAAAGGACGTGGAAGAGGTAGTGAAACTTGTTATTTTGTTTGTATCTTTCAGCGATGTTACTAAAGCCACCAAAGTCTTCTTAAAATAAAGAGAATTTTTACTGGCAAACTGATTTCCTAAATTAGTAGCTGAGATATTAGACTCCGAGAACCTCGAAGGACCTATTGAAACCGGCTGGGCAGAAAATACTGAAGACGCTAACGGATTATAACCTAAGGCGTAGTGTGTCGCTGTTTGCGGGGAATAATTCGGACACATAACGGAAAGTGGGTTTGGACAGGCCTTTGGGAGGTTTAGGGTGAATTTACTTGCATATATATCCCCTCCCTGCGCAGCGATCCACTTTTTAGCGTCCACAAGGCGCAATCCGATGTCCAAAGTCTTAGAAGGTGTTATAAGGCTCCCGTTGTAAGTGAAACCTGATACCGTGTACGGCGAGGTGTTCACACAGGCGTTTGTGTAGGAGCCGGTTGACGGAGTCAAACCCGCACCCGTGAGTGACACAGTATTTATAGTCCCAAATAAACCGGGGACACTGTAGTTTCCCGTGCTACCGTTCATAGCCCCACTCAGAGCCTGAGGATTTGCCGTCACTGTTATCGGTATCGACGGATGAGAACCACGTGCAGTTAAGTCCGAGCAATTGACGGTCTGGCCTGTAGCTATCCAAATGTTTCCCGTCAAAGTGCCCGTTACGGGGGCTATAGTCACGCTCCTCGTCACAGGAGTAGACGTTGTAGGTTCGTCGTATACATTAAATGTGAGATTGCCGGAAGTTGCTGTATATGGAGAAACCCAAAGGGCGGGAAGTCTCAAAGAACCGCCCCACGCCATTAATAAATAGCCCGGAGTACTCGTCATAGCGGCGTTTCTAGCTGGAGTCATGAAATCATAAGCATCGTTGTAACTTACACCTACGTCATACTGTATTAAACTGGTGTTTTCGGCCTGGACTGTATATATATCCGTGCCCATCGGTCCGGGAGGTATGGAGTGCAAAAGAACGTCGTCTATCCATATATCACGTCCTGTTTTTGTCACGGGATCCCAAGCGTCGTTTGAAAACACCAAATCAAAATGACTATAAGTATTGTAAGCCGCGATGGGAACCCAAAAAGTCGCTCGGGTTGAAGAACTTACTGTGATAGTGGCTATGGGTGAGGAACTGCGCACCCCATCGGTCTTTCTGAAACCGTAAATATCGAGTTTTGGCCAGACACCCCCATAAGATGTACCGTATGCGTTAATTTCTATGGCGGCAGTATCTCTTATGGATCCCACGTTAGTGGTGGAGGAAATTCTGAGCTGACCGTAAGGATCCGGGTCTTCAACACCTATTTTCACCGGGTAGACTACTCCGCCCGCAGAATAGTTTATGGTTGTGGGTGATAAGGTGACGGTTGGAGGTGTGTTTGTTTTATTAAGCTGCCACCATATGTGATTATCCCCCTGAGCAACCGTAAGGGTTTGCGAACACCCTGCATTGACGCATGTATAACCCGCAGGGACTCCGGTCAAGGTGAGACTTCTCGAACCTGTTTCTATATCACTTGTCCTGTAGTAGGACATTTGAACCCCGCCTCCTCCGTCATTACATAACCAGCCGGAAAGTTTGTTTACACCACCCACGGTAATATTAAAACTATCATTTTTGTATGTGGAACAGGTTGTGGTACTATTCGACCACAGTTCCGAAACTCCATCGAAAGAGCCATTTTTATTTACATCGGTCCAGATGCGGCCGATGACCTGACCGTATGTGGTACCACCGCCATCACCACCGCCACCACCGCTTGCAGGGCAATACTCACAGGTGCCTAAAGTCAAATAAACCCATTCAGGTGTACAAACAGATTGATTGCAGGGATCGGGATACGCCGCGCCACCAAGACAACACATCCAAGTACCACCACAATTATTAGCACTATTATATGTATCGTCACTACATTCATAACTAGGGCAGCCTCCACCAGTGCAACACATATCGTTTGCGCCCCAACTTGAACCACACACATACTCGCCGGGACCGGTACATCCGCTGCAATCTTGGGCAAAGACTATCCTATTCTCCGAACCTAGGAAAAAGCCTAAACCGACTAATAGCAAAATTAAAAACAGGAAACGTACTTTCCTCATATATATAAGAAATACTAGCATGGAAAAAAAGAGTAAGTAAAGGAATAAACAAACAAAAGTGTCGAGAAGATTTGAAGAGAACCCCAGCGTCGTGAACAGCTATTTCACACGTACTCTAATTTGATGGAAACCTTACGATTACACACTCATTACTGACCGATTCGCATGTTTCCGACCCACACTTAATAAACAAAGTATCTCCTATTTTTATTTCTTTTTTGACATCGAAACCCGCTGATACAAATTCCATGTTAAC
>MEWF01000020.1:20712-23292 GCA_001773255.1 candidate division WWE3 bacterium RIFOXYC2_FULL_42_13 | reverse complement strand
GCCGTCTTTGCAAGTAAACATTCCGGTTGCAGAGATTGAGACCTGTCTGTCCCCAATAGAGTACCTGTGATACCGGTTTTTCCAACCGTATTAATACTATATCTTTTATAGACCTTACTGATGTCTTCGGGTCTTTTGGCAGCTACGTGGAACATGTTCCAAAACTCTTCTGCTACTTCGTTTTTAACATCACTGCCTGTAACCACTCCGACATCAGGATCGTCTACAAAGGAAGCCTCATCTACATTAAAAGCGGTTGGAAGCTCCGCAGTCGCGATCTTAGTTTCACCATCGCCCCTCGGGAATATCGGAATTCTGACGAAAAAATACCTAAAATATAAGAAGCTTGAGCCCACTATAACCGTGGCCAATAAAAGTACCAAAGCAGTTTTTTTTATGATTTTCATAAACAATTGCATTGTACTATTAAAATGTTCTACAAATCAAAATAGAGGAAAGTACGCACTTACGGCGCAAATGTTTCAAAAAATTGCCGAGATAAGAGAAGTTTATCTCGGCAAATGTGCTAATCAATCGACCATAAATTGCGGGCAGTTGGGTTTCATTTCGGTCCCAAGAAAATCTTCGAGGTAGCGCAAATAAACGGCCCTGCTCATAACCTCTACAACTTCCCTTTTTTCAAACCGATGCCTCCCATAGTCCTGATTTACGCCGTATTCGTATACCCAAGTACACATGTAGTTAGGTGTTATGTTGTCCACTTCTACCACATGGGCGATCCATTCCACACAATTTCCCGTGCATCCCATCAGAATGGCGAACGTGCCCATCATGACATCAGACCCGGGGTAATAGCCTGGATCCCGAAAGATCGGGTAAACAACATTGTTAACGAAGATTTCTGTTTGGTTTTTTGTCCAAACATTACTGTCTGGTACAACTACCCTACTGGAGGAAAATCCACCCAAAGAGTTTGACCAAACATAACCGCCAAAAACAGGGTAGTTCCAAAACGGTGTTAAGATCATTACAATAACAACGATCAGAACCACTAGCCTTCTCATCTCAATTTCCTCCTCTCTTTTCTATTTTCCGTATTTATTGGTTTTTACTTATTCCTATCATAAATATAGCACACACGGTATTAAATCACAACTACAGGTTACCACGCTGATTCGTTTAAAATACGAAAACGCCGCCCCAAGATTCAATATTCTGAACCAAAAGGCGGCGTTAAAACACTTGCGGAGATAGGGAGTGGAAATAAGTGGTTTCTTTTATACCCTTATTTTTCCCAACCTACCCCGTCAAAAATCGTGGCCATCCCTGCTTTTTCGGAGGAGGAGAACAAAAAGTGCTATCTACGGACTTTCTAATTTCCAAGGCAGACGCCTTCAACTCCGTGTACAGCTCCTCCCAATCGATTCCAAGAGAATTTAACTCTTCGGCTATAGCTTTGTATCCACCAGGATAGGCATAAGCTACCACCGATTGGTTGAATCCTGTATTCTCGGGAGCGAACGTTCCGTCAGACATTATCTCGAGCCAAATAGTGTCGGGCTCAAGCATTACTTTAAATGCCGTATCAAGATTGGGCGATGCCTTCTTACCGAACCTCTCAGCGAAGTTGTTGAACTCCGACTCGATAATGAAAATCCCTCCTTTTAGCCGGATCTCAGTGATCCAGGTTATATGGAGAACATTGATGGAGTCACATTGAGTAGTCCATCTCCCTGCAGGCCGCGATCGCACGTTATTTTCTTCAGCTGCCGTTCTCTGTTTGCCTATACTTTCTGCAACAGAAACAACGGAAGCCTTCCCACCCTGCGATAAGACAACAGATGAGTTGAGTGGGGTAAAAATAATCAGAAACAACAGGCTGACTCTTGCAAGTATTGCCAAAGTCTTTTTCATTTCCGCTCTCCTATCTCTTTACTATTCGAACATTTGGATAGCGGCATTTTACTATATTTACGGCGTATTGTCCAATTCTTACCGATCCTGAATTAAAGAAAAATGTGCTCGGGATTCTAATTACAGACCGCTCATTCAACGGTGTCCGCCGATTTTCTCCAAAACCGATTGTCTTAGTTTTTCTACACCTAACCGAACACAAATTGAGTATACTAGTTACTCATACAATGAGATTTAGTTCGCGATAATACCCCCCTGGGTATATATAATAGAGTCGAAAAACCCGGGAACATGGTTATAAGACCTTATCGTTTCTATCACTTTCGTCACTTGTACCTGTGGGGCACCCTGCTGAAGTGTCGCCTTGGAAGTTATTCTGAACCCCTGGAGCGGAAGATCGGTACTGCCGGGGAAAATCCCTATCTTTGCAGTGTCCCCAAGAGGCATGACGTATAGCATGTAAGAAGTATTTGGCGTAGTAACGGCTTTACAACTGGAGTACGTGGGTTTCACAACATCGTTTGCCATAACCGGCTGGGTCAAATTCATTCCACTGCTATTTACCCATCCGTTTGGAGCTAAAATATTCTTGGCTATTAGGGCGGCAGAATTCCAAAGAGAATAGAAAACTGCACTTGGATTGTTGCTGATCCAGCAAATGGTTACCTGACCACCCGTGTATCCTGATAAGGCTATGCCTGAGAA
>MEWF01000020.1:13350-20647 GCA_001773255.1 candidate division WWE3 bacterium RIFOXYC2_FULL_42_13 | reverse complement strand
TGACATCTACATTGGTATTGGTGATAATATCTCCCCCCAAAGGAAACTCACAATTTCCGCCCGGCGGACGTGTAGCTCCGGTGCTCCCACAGCCATCTTTATTTGATACAGCAAGAAGTTCGCTCATTGTAAGGGCGACAAACCTCTCTATTCCTGCTTCGGCGGCATAGTACACTCTGGCCTGGGTGTCGGTAGTTGAAACCCTTTTTGACACAGAAAGGGTTCGTGTCGCAACCGATACTCCAACGACCATCGATATTGTTAAAGCCACAACCACAAAAAGAAGAGCCTGACCGCTGTTGTCTCTGAGAATGTCCGATGTTTTTCCGGTAAAGGTCATTTTTTCTCCTCCTGCGAAAAATCGAATGTGAAAAGATCGTTTAACGCGGGGATAGAATTTTCCACAGCGATTTTGTTGAGTGCCGTCATATACAACGGATTGTACCTAATAAAAAGGGCGGGTCTGAACTCGTTCGAAGACGACCCAAGGTCTCTTTTCACGGTCAAGTCGCCTGCACCGGCGAGTGTCCCCTCTACTACTATCATTCCGGGAGAAGATGTTGCTGTAATCGGGTAATTTTCTATAGTTATCTTACCCGTACTTATAATTGAAGCCTGTATGCTAGGTATAGGCGCCGTCGGAGAAGAAGTGCTAACACAGGTTTTGGGATCGCAGGAACCGGTGTTACTTGCCGGAATAGAGTTACCTATAATCACATCCCTATCCGCCAAAACAACCAGTCTCCCCGCTCCCCTGGCAATGATGTTGTTGATATACAACGGTTCATTGCCGTATTTCGGCACTATGAGAAAAGCTACACCGCTTGGGACGTTGTAAGCTGAGTACGTATATATACTATGGGCGGGAGACATTATTGTGATTGAGTTGGGTTGAAGTGTCGTGTTGTTTGAATAATATAGATAGGCGCCTGTTACTCTCGGGTATCCGTTCGTAGTATCCGCGGTTATATCTTTGATCATCTGGCTTACAGTCTTGAAATACTCTTTGTTCTTCGAGGCAAATTTATCCCCGATCTTGGTCGCCGTAATCCCGGATTCCGACAGTCTCTGGATCACAGGTCCTATCGAGTTGGCAGCAGTTCCTGTAAATACCGTCGAAGATGCGGCGCCGTAATTTAAGGCGTAATAGCCCGAAGGCGGAAAAGAAGGACATAAATAAGTTTGCGAATTAGGACAGGAAATTGAAGGCAGGTACATTGCAATATTTTTTGCGTATATGTCACTTCCCATCCCCGCTATCCATTTTTTGGCGTCGATGATACGAAGACCTATGTTGATAGTTTGGTTGGTAGGTGAGGTGTTCGCAATGTGCGATGTCGTAAGACCCGTTTCAGTCCACGCCTCATCGTTGACACAGGCAATTCTGTATACGGGAGGTGAGGTGACATTGGATAGAGATAGATTGTCAATATAACCAAAAACGTTCGGAATATTGTATAGGCCGCCACCATCGGTATCGTCAAAAAGCCCTGTGTAGTTCGCAGTTACCCTGGCGGGCGAAAGTCCGGGGGCGGAAGCACGATTGTTAGTACAATAAGCATTATCTACCACAGTACCCGATGGTATTGTCCAGAGCTTTCCACTTATATTTCTGGTTCTTGGATTTATTGAAACACTCTTACTCACGACAGTCCCGTACTCATCGGAAACATTAAAAGTCATGTTGCCGGACGTACTTGTACTCGGGGATGTCCATAAGACCGGGAACCTCAGGGCACCGCCCCACGCCATCATGATGTAATTGTTCCCACTGTTAGCCACAATTGGCCAGGATGTCGAAGGAAGAACATCATAACCATCGTCAGGATCCCCCCTATCATATTGCACCCAATTCGCGTCCTCGGCCTGAACTACGTAAGGATACCAATCCCACACGGGATCGTCCTGGAAAAAACTGACGTTATCAACAAAAACATCCGTACCGGTACGGGTAACCGGATCCCAAATATCATTTATAAACTCAAGATCAAAATGGCTATAGGCATTGGCATCAGTCCACGGCACACCCACATAAAACCATTTGGGCGTAGCAGAATCTATGAGAATGTCTGTAGCACCAGCTCTCCACGCATCTGCAATCAACACTCTGACACCGGTATCTTTTCTCCAACCGTAAATTCTGACTATCGGCCACTGGCCGTTATACTGGTTACCGTACGCCAGAAATTCAATTGCAACCGTTTGTCTTGTTGCACCAAGACCTGCAGTAAGGGTAGAGGGAATTTTTAGAGTACCGTTGGGATTGGGGTCGGTTATACCAACTTTTACGGCGTGCACTTCCCCGCCCGCAGAATAGTTTATGGTTGTGGGTGATAGGGTGACAGTTGGGGGTGTGTTCGGAACAGCCCACCACCACAAATAATTGGCTCCTGTTGTAATGTTCAAGCCGGCTGCTACGCACCCGCTTCCGGATTTTCCGTTGCTGCCCGGGCTGGTACTGTATGACCACTTTACATTACCGCAATTAACACTGCCGGGTAAAGCCCCGACTAAAGTAACATCTTTTAACCCCGTAACGATGTCATTTGAGACAGAATAGGCTCCTGACCCATCGCATGACCAACCCGTGCCGGGAATTATATTGCTTCCCCCTATCGTATTATTCAGAGTGTCGCTCTTATAGACAGCACATGCGGATGTTGAGGTTGACCAGGTTTCACCGCTTCCGTTAGGTTGATTATCTTTATTGTAATCCGAGAACATTCTGCCGGTGATTTTGCCATATGTTGTACCCGGAGGTGGGGACGTAACGCCCACACCGGAACCGGAACAATAAGCGCACGTACTGGAAGGATCCAGGCCCCACGTGCAGGTATATGTACTACCCACACCGGTTCCCGGGGCTACCCAGCCGGCAAGACAATACCAGTCACAGCCATTTTTCGGTGTTGGGCTGCAGTTACTACTAGCACAGGTGTCGCCAGTTGAGGAGTTGTAACACACAAAATTAGCCGCGCATTGCCTGCCGCAAGTGCCCGCTCCTGTTTCGTCTCCTGTCCAAAAGCATCCTGTACCTGAATCTCGGCAATCCCAGCTCGGACATCCGTTTCCGGTACAGCACATTGTGTCACTCTGGCAATTATATTTACCTTGAGAACTACATTCAATCGGACCGCATGTAGCTGAATAACTTTTGTTTTGAGGTACAAATAAAAAAAGGGCAAAAAAGGCTAAAACGAAAAACGCAAGCTTACCTTCCGGATTTGAACTAAACAAAAAATTCTGAACGGTCGTGATCTTTCTCATAGTTCCTTCTTAATGATAATACAATCGGGACCTAAAATGGTACACTCTTCATTTTTGCATTTTGTAAATACGCTGTCTCCTTGCACTGCCGTGGAATTAAAATCAAACCCTGAAGAAATAAACTGTAGATTGGTAAACTTATGCGCAGAAGTCCTGTCAACGCTACATTCAAAGAGATAGGTTGCGCGTTTGCCCTCATCAGTCAGTGTAAATTTCCCGCTTCGAGCATCTTCCACTTTCTCTACTATAAACATTCTGTAAACAGTGAATATTTGGGAAGCTTTAGTACTATCGTTAACGTACTCGAGAAACTCTTCTGAACCCTTATTAACTTTTTTTTCACCTGGATAAAGCCCTAAATCCTTATCTGTAACGTATTCTGTGTAGGATGAAAAAGTTGACTTCTGGACACTACTATCCGCCACGTCCCTGCCTATTAAAAAATTCAGCAAGCTAGGTTGATAACTCCTTATTAGTGAGTAAGCCCCGAGTATTAAGAGTGGAAAAATAAGAAAAAAGAGCAACCCTTTGCGCATGTACTAAGTTTGAATAGAAAGGGGTCGCGTGTCAATAAAAAGAGGGGTCGGGAAAAATATAAGTTTCATTTTCCCGACCCGGTAAAACTAATTACTTACGATGCTGCAAGTTTCTATCCATAAAGGGAACAAATTCGGTAATGCAGAGACTGCTTCGTATTCCTCAGCCGTTAATGGAAACACAGCCTGCGGACCAGGAATCTCTTTAAAACCGCACTTGTTCTCACTATACTTTACTGCACTCTCCCGCATATACCGCCCGTAAACTAGCTCCCATACTCTTGAGGGAGGAATGTTCAGCCAGTCGATGTCGGATGGAAGAGCGGAGCCCTTATACAGATAGAACATAAATCCGTAGGGCACCCCTCCGGATACACCTTCTACACTTTTGAAAAAATTGGCTTTCAAAAGATAGAGGTGATACTTCCTATCACCTTCTGGAACGTAGGCTCTTCCTGCGCAAATTCCCGGCGTGCGGTCCAGAACGTTAGTGACCTTATAATAATTTGGGGGGCACCCGATAAGGTCATAGCTCCAGCCAAAATTTTCCTCCAAGAACTTGAGTTGGGTACCGTAGAAGGTATAGCCATTTACAGCTTTTTGGAGCGAGATTTGCGTTGGCGTAGGAGCCTTTGTTCTTGTGCTCGTCGGTGCCGGAGTTTCCGTCACCGTGGGACTAGACGAGACTGTAACAGTCGCCGTCACAGTAGGTGGAACTATAGTTGAAGGATTAGTAGAGGTAGCGCTAGACACTACTCCCGTTGTTACGACGGGAACGAAAGCTAACTGGCTCCTCAAACCACCACACGAAACGACAAAAAACACAATAAGTAACAGCACACCTAAAGACACCGCCAAAACAACGGGCTTGTTCATCTCTTTACTCCTCCTCTCTTTTCTAGTGATTCGTGTTCCCCTGATTATTAGGGATTACTAGTGACAATGTAGCATCAAGATAGTGAAAATACAACTACAGGCTATTATTTAATGGGTGATTAAAAGAAATGGGAATCCGAGCCTCCTTCAGAGACTAAGCAATACTATCAACCGACTCAACTTCCCCACGCGTATCCCCATCTTTCTCGCCGTCACCCGCACTGCCCGTAGTAACCATCGGACTCTTCCAACTCTTCCAATCACAATCCGGATACCTGCTACAACCGTAAAACTCCTTCCACTTGGCTTTCTTCTTCACCACCTCGCCCTCCCCGCATTTGGGGCATTTCATCCCAATCTTATCCAAATAAGGCTTCGTATTCTTACACTTAGGGTAATTACTGCAGGCCAAAAATTTGCCGAACCTGCCCTGTTTTAGCACCATTACCCCATCTTCGCACTTATCACATTTTCCAAAATCCTCATCTTCGCCCCCGGCTCCGTTCAAAGGCTCCAAAGGCTTGGCATACTTACATTCCGGATATCCAGAACAGCTCAAAAACTTTCCAAACTTACCTAATTTAAAAACAAGAACACGTCCACACTCCGGGCACTTTTCCTCACTCTCTCCCAAATTCGTCACGTCCCTTTTATTTAATTCTTTGTCTTTCTCTCCTATTTTTTTCTCAAACGGTTTATAAAATTCGCGGATTACAGGAACCCACTGTATTTCACCCTCAGCAACCTTGTCCAAGCTCTCTTCCATCAAAGCAGTAAAGTTGTAGTCAACAATTTCCGGAAAATGCGCCACTAAAAGGTCAACGACCACGTAGGCGACGTCGTTTGGATAGAAATATCTGCCTTCACGTAACACATATTTACGGTCTTGTATTGTGGAAAGTGTGGGCGCATAAGTTGAAGGACGCCCGACGCCCAGTTCTTCCATCTTTTTAATCAATGAGGCATCGTTATATCTCGCCGGAGGTTGTGTGAAATGCTGCTCATTTTTTATCTCCAGGAGCTTCATTTTGGTTCCTTCGGCTAATTCAGGAAGAATACTAGGGGTTTCCTCTTCATCCTCTCTGACCCCCAACATTTTTGCTACTGCCAACCACCCTTCAAACAACACAACGGACCCCGATGCTTTGAAAATATAACCATCGTCCGACCCTATAGACAGAGATGTCTGTTCATATATAGATGGGTTCATTTGGCACTCTAAACTTCTTAACCAAACTATTGAGTATGTTTTAAACTCATCTCCTGCCAGCCCTATACTTTTTTCGGGTACACGGGATGCCAAAGTAGGTCTAATTGCCTCGTGCGCTTCCTGAGCGTTAGCCGACTTCGTCTTATATAGGTTAGGGGTATCAGGTAAGTAGGCCTCTCCGAAGCGCTTTTTTATCAGTCCGCGGGCCTCGTTGATAAACTGAGGGGAAAGGCTCAGTGAGTCCGTTCTATGGTATGTGATGTAACCTTTTTCAAACAAACCCTGAGCTGCCCGCATAGTTTTTTTGGCGTTAAACCCGTATATATTGGCCATTGCCTGCTGTAAAGTAGACGTCTTAAAAGGGGGATATGGGTTCTTTTTTCTTTCGGATTTTTTTAGTGAAACTACCGAATAAATACCTTTTAGAGCCTCTGCCTTAATTTTTTCTGCCTGCTCCCCGTTTTTTATCGCGACTTTCTTGCCTTTTATCTCCGAAAGTTCGGCCCAAATCTTTTTTTTGCTTCCGTTTTGAAATTCCCCCAAAACTCCCCAGTATTCTTCGGGGGTAAAGGCCTGGCGCTCTCTTTCACGTTCAACAACCAAACGCACAGCGACGCTCTGAACACGTCCTGCCGACAACCCGTACATGACTTTTTTCCATAATAATGGTGACAGTTTATAGCCGACCAATCTATCCAGCACACGCCTCGCCTGCTGGGCATCCACCAAATCCGAGTCTATTTTACCGGGATTTTTAAAGGCTTCGTCTATTGCTTCTTTTGTAAGTTCATGAAAAACAACACGTGAGAACGTTCTGGTGTCTTTTTTTCCGCGCAAAAGCTCCTCCAGGTGCCACGCTATAGCCTCCCCTTCCCTGTCGGGGTCCGTGGCCAATACAACTTCCTCCGCTTCTTTCGCAGTTTTTTTCAGATCGGTTAAAACTTTTTTGGCTTTTGACGGAACCTCGTATACGGGCGTGAAATCTTTCTCAACATCCACACCAAGACCGCTTTTTGGAAGGTCTCTGATGTGTCCCATCGAAGCTTTTATGCTGTAAGACTGGGGTAAGATCTTGGACAGCGTTTTTGCTTTTGTAGGCGACTCAACGATTACGAGTTTCATATTTACCTTAGAATAACATTTTTGAGTATAGCACAACGGGGGCGTCCGGCTGCCCCGCTCACCTAAAAACCCCGTAATAGTGGTAAAATATGCGCATGGCAGTCAGACAAATAGTAACAATACCCGATCCGGTGTTGCGTATCAAAGCCCAAAAGGTAAACAAGGTCGGGGAAGAAGAAAAAAAACTTGCACAGGACCTGCTGGACACCCTGGAAGTGGCAAAAGATCCGGAGGGTGCCGGGATAGCCGCCACACAGATCGGGGTTTCCAAAAAGATGTGTGTGGT
>MEWF01000020.1:0-13304 GCA_001773255.1 candidate division WWE3 bacterium RIFOXYC2_FULL_42_13 | reverse complement strand
GAAGACTATGTCCTCATAAACCCTAAAATAGTGAGCACTTCCAAAGAGACCGAAATTGACTACGAGGGCTGTCTAAGTGTCCCCAATACCTACGGAAAGGTCGAACGTTACAAAAAAATAAAAGTAGACGCAACGGACATTTCCGGGGACAGAATAAAAATAAAAGCACAGGATTTTTTTGCAAGGACGGTTCAGCATGAGATAGACCACCTTGACGGCATCCTGTTTACCGACAGAGTAATCGGAGAAATACTTACCGAACAGGAAATGGACAACGTATTCGCGCAGGAGGAACAGTGAAAAAACTAAAAATAGCCTTTTTCGGAACATCCGACAGATCACTTCCCATCCTGGAAAGTCTTCACAGTAGCTTTTCTTTGGTTCTGTGCGTGACAAAAAGCGATACCAAGGTCGGAAGGAACCGGGAATTAAGAGAAACGGCCGTTAAAAAATGGGCTCGTGAGCAGGGTGTAAGATATGTTGAAATAAGGTCTCTCAGAGACTATGACCTAAAGACAGTTTTAGAAAACCTTCAAAAATATAAGCCCGATTACGGCGTGGTCGCCGATTTCAGCTACATTATTCCCGAAGATATAATCAAATTTTTCGAGAGCAAACTTATAAATATACACTTCTCTCTCCTACCCAAATACCGCGGAGCGAGTCCCGTACAATTTGCAATACTAAACGGCGATGAGACGACGGGCGTTACCTATCAACTCACTAGCAAACGGATGGATGCGGGTGATATCCTTAGCCAAATAGGTTATAAAATGAACCAAACCGAAACATCCGGCGACCTATACGAAACTTTATTTCACGTAGCTGCTGATAAACTTCCGGAGGTTATTCTCGGGTATTGTTCCGGAAGCATAAAACCTATGCCTCAAAATGAAGACAACGCGACGTACACTTTTTCCAGAACCCACCCCCACAACACTTTTATATTCAAGGAAGACGGCCTCATAAGCTGGAAAAACGATCCAAAAAGCATTCACCAAAAAATAAGGGCGTTTAATCCCTGGCCCATTGCCTGGACTTATCTAAAGGATATTCAAGATGCCGGGTGTCTTGCCACGGGGAAAATTAAGCTTAGGGATCACGTAGACGGAGAATTAACGGTCAAAATTTATTCGGCTCACATGGAAAAAGACAAAATCTCCGTCGACGACCTACAGGTAGAGGGCAAAAAGGTAATGTCCTGGAAAGAATTTGAGAACGGATATGTAGCTTAAGCTTGAACTTGCGCGGTTGCTTGCACTAAAGCCACATTAGCCTCTTTTATGTCCTTTTTAAGTCTTTTCAGACAGGACGCGCAGATGGTCACCCTAACCATTCGGCCGTTTATCTCAAGCCTTTTGCTTCTTAGATTGGCTTTTCTCCTGGTCAATGTTCTTCTGGTAACACGGTTACCTACCCCTCTCGGGACCAAGTTTCCTTGCTGATAGGTTTTACCGCAAAAATCACACATTCTTGACATAACGTAGTGAATTAAATCATACAAGCCGTTGTTATGTCAACGACAGAAAATAGAAGGGTTGGGGAGGTTTTGGCCGGGAAAAACTGAGCCGGAGGTTGTGAAATAGATATATTATTTTCACGATTCCTCCGGCTTTATGAGACAACTACCCTTTTCCTCATCTAAATATTAAATAGCGGTCGATATCGTCCCTGAGATCTTCGGGCACTCGCTTTTGCGAAAGCTTTTTGCGGCACGTGTCACAATTTATCTTCGCGGGACACCTGCCGAGACAACTGTCAACCTCGTGATCTCCCAAAAGCGAACCTTGCCACAAAGCTGACCCGTGGAAATAACCTTTCGACGACAACTCCCGACTTCCCACAGTACTGCTCACCACAGTAACCCTATGGTCACCATCCTTACTACTCATTCTACTCATTTCGTCTCTCCTTTTAAGAACTGAACGAGTGAAAAAGGTATTTAATTGATTCTATAACGGTAATTGGGGTCTTGTAAACTATAGGTGCGAAATTCCTGGGCCGGGTGCTTTCTTTTGTAAAAAGTTTCGTGCTAAAATCTATTGGTTACGCGGCTGGTGATATATGGCGTTTGCCAAAGGCAGTAGTCTTTGGCTCGCTACGTTCGCCAAAGGCAGTAGTCTTTGGCTCGCTACGTTCGCCAAAGGCAGTAGTCTTTGGCTCGCTACGTTCGCCAAAGTAGCTCAATGGTAGAGCAGCTGTTTTGTAAACAGCAGGTTGTGGGTTCGATCCCCACCTTTGGCTCCATTTAAAAACTCGAATCACACAAACCCGTGCGCAGTTTCCACCACTACGAAGTCCATTTCCAAATGTTAGCAACCTTATTAGGAGAAAACCTTGCTACCACAGCATTTGACAGGACACAAGCTTGGGATACAATACACTCAGAATTGATACATATCCAATATCTAAGAAAGGAGGTTACAATGTCCTTCTACGAACAATTTGTTGTTGTTCTTGAAAGATCGGACGAGTCCACATGCGACGGCAAGTGTACTTATGACGCCGATACCAGCGGGACACAGACCGACTACGAATCCTGCTGAGCGTATCTACCTTGGGGAAGTGCCTATCACCACAGACCTTCCCCATCTTTTTGCACGTCCAACAAGGAGAGTAGTGTCATGTGCCTCTTAGTAATCACTCTCACAAACGACCGTACGCTCCAGGAAGTCACAAAGTACATTGACAAACCAGTGGTACGCCTGAACATTGACGACATACCCTTCCCAAAACTGTCCTATGAGTGGAATGGAAACAAATTCAGACACTCTCTGGACAACTTCGATCTTGACAGCGTTACGTCCGTATGGTTTCGCATCGCCAACCTTTTTTATACAAAAGAAAAAGCTGGATCTTACGAGATGCTTAATAGGGCGTGCAGAGAAGAAATGGTTTTTCAGTTGTACGGACTCTTGGAAAAGGCTCGGTGGGTTTCAGACCCTTACCGCATAAAACGCGCGGATAACAAACAGCTACAGCTTGAAACCGCCAGGTGTTTAGGTATGACAATACCCAGAACCCTAGTAACCAGTAGTCCCGAAGAGGCAGTTAGGTTCAGATCCGATGTTGGTAAAATCGTAGTTAAACCCGTAGCTAAACAGGTGCTTATTAACGATGAGGGGAAACTTTTGGCAATCTTTACCAACAGGATAGGCCTGGAAGATCCCGTTGATTTCAGCCTGCTGCCTATTTCCCCAGCAATATTTCAGGAGGAAATAGAAAGAGTGTTTGACATTAGGACGATCGTGGTTGGTGATAGGGTGTTTTCCATCTCCATCACACAAGTCGGTCGGAAAACAAACGATGTGGACTATAGAGACGGGAGGAAAGGCGAACTAATCTATAACCGCATAAACCTTCCAACAGAACTGGAGAGCAAGTGCGTCGCATTTGTCCGAGATTTCGGGCTGAAGTTTAGCGCGATGGATTTTATCTTAGGCACAGACGGTATATACTACTTCTTAGAGAACAATCCGACAGGTTCGTGGATTTTTGTTCAAAATGGAGGCGGACATCCCATAGCCCAAGAGATTGCTAAACTTCTAAGTTAACGTAAGGCCTGCATAATGCATGAAATTTGCGCTACTTGCAGGCCTCTATTTAAAAAACTTATATGAAGATCAAAATAGTTAATTTCTTCCTTTCGCTGCTATTTAAAGTGGATCAAAAAGTCAGATACCGGGGAAAGTATGGTGTCTTACCTGTTAAAATTACAGATACTATTACCACAAACATTCTGAAGTTTTTAATCGGCACTCTCGGGACAGATTTTGTTTGTAAATTGGGTGAGTCGGGTGTTAACCGGTTCATAACACTATCCTGCCACTCGAGAAACCTAAAATTCATCGAAAGCATTTGCGAATCCGACGAAATACTAAAATGTACATCAGACAGAGAAAAGGTTGCCATATTAATTGATAATGCTCTCGTGCGTAGCGGGAGAAAACAGCGCTTCGGTGAAATTATGCAGATTCACAAGAACATTGAGGGTAAGAGTGTATCCGAACCACTTTCCCTTCAAGATCCTAAGAACATAAATAAAATCAGAGCTGATTTCGGCCTTTCCAAAAGCTTGGAAGAACACATAAAATGGGCAAACGAGCAATTTGAAAATATGAAAGTACCGGATTAAATCAAAACCCTCCCTATTCAATTCCTTATGCCTTAAAAACTATTGGGTTAGATTCGACCAGATTCACTATTAAAAAGCCGGATCTTTAGCTCAATGGTAGAGCAACTGTTTTGTAAACAGCAGGTTGTGGGTTCGATCCCCACCTTTGGCTCCATTTAATATTTTCCCCAAACTGTGCTAAAATCCCCGTAAATCCATAAACATAGAGAAGGAGCGTGAGATGCGTATATTTAAACGTAAACCCCGCGTTCAGCGGACTTTCGGATACGACAGCCCGGGAGTAGAAGTACGGTTATTCATGAACAAAACCAAGGCAGGAGCTGCTTCCGAAATAGCCTCCGGAACGATCCGCCGGAACAGAGACATTTTCGGGTTAGACTCGATTGTCCTTGCAAACAACCTTGAGGAACTCGAGAAGATATTGGACAGTGCCGATTCCAAAGGTCTCGTAGCTAATTTCGTCACAATGTTTGGAACGAACGTGATCGAGTACACGCGGGACATCAAAAAAGTCAAAAAATTCTTGAAGACTGAGGAGAGTTTGTGACCGATTCATTACGAAACAGGGGATCTTTACTATCAAAGGTAAAATCCCCTTCTTTTTTCTTCACACGACCAGGATAAAATGATAATATTTCAACTGCGCCGAGATACCAAAGTGGCCAACTGGAGCTGACTGTAAATCAGCTGGCTTATGCCTACGGGGGTTCGAATCCCTCTCTCGGCACCATAATCTACTTTTTTAGAAACTTGTGAAGTTCTTCCAATTTTCCGAATTTTACCGCTTCGTAAATCGTAGCTGTGGATACCAATTTTGACGGGTCAATTCCGAATTTTTTGACCTGCCCCGGCATCAGTGTTTTAGCCCGGCTTAAAACTTCCTCGTTACTTAAACCGTAGGATTTTAATTCATCTTGTGAATCTTTCAAAGCCTGCCAAGGAGCAAACCTTTTGGCTCCCCAATTGCACCAGAGACACACTTTATCCTTGGCATCTCCGAAAATATATTCCTGAATTTTCATAACAGCAGGTTCAGGAGTAAGGTGCTCCGCACCGTCGCCGTAGTAAAACGGGCACATGTACCTGTCCGGCGGCATAGCGTGAAGCATAGAGCCCGCTGAACCGAAAAACGTGATCCTTATTCCCATCATCGCCGCCCTTATTGAAATTACGGCAGCCCCCGAAAGACTGCAGATCGGCGCAAAGATCACAAAATGCTTCAAACAATGTGAACCATCATTTTTAATTTTTAAACTTTTTTCGTAGGCCTCCATTGCCATAACTATCTGCAATCCCCCTGCTACCGCGTCGCACAGACAAACGTATTCGCATTTTGCATCAATCCCCTCGTCCCTTAAATTACATGCTACTGCTACCCTACCGTAAGGGTTCTCGGGGTTATCATCCTTTTGGTGTCTTATATGCAATTGGGTTGAAACAACTGTCTTGCCTGTTAAAAAATATATCGCGTCCTGGAGGTTTACTTTTGGGTCGCTTATTAAGTTGGTGACGGCCAGATGCTTTTCCAGATGTCCGTCCGCTTCGGTCAATATTTCCCTGAATTCTTTTGTCTGAACAAGATACTCGGTAAGCGTAGCCAAGTCTATTTGAGCTGGGATGCCGAGGTCCAGTCTTGACGGCAAAAAGCTTATGCCGTCGGGCTTTACAGTCCATCTTCCGACCGAAAGGGACAGGCCTTCTTCGGTTGCCAAGGAAACTATTTTAGGGTTAGGCACGTTTTCCGGCCAATCCTTATAAATTTTGCGAAGATTCATTTCTCCTGTTAAAACCTTGCTTTTACTTCGATCCGAGGTGTAGTCCGGCGACTTCAACAAATTTATCTGCTCAAATGACTCCTCTCTAACCGTGCTTTTTACTAAACCCGGCAACAAATCTTCTTTGGGGGTCACCATCTCTTCCGCAATCTCAAAAAACTTCGATGTTTCACGGTATTTCATATCAATTTTTTCCCTTAAAAATGGGAAGGAGCCTTTCGGCTCCAAAGTTTCCTGTATTAGAATTTATGTCCCAGCGTTTTTTCATCTTCTGGGATTTAAGTCTATTCTCTGTCGAAGGAGTGTGTCAATGGCAAAAATTCAGACTGCTTTACCGTGTTTAAAAGAGATTGTCTACACAGTTCTAATAGGCTAAAATGACCAAGATAATATGCCTGGGTAGTTCAGTGGTAGAACGCTTCCATGGTAAGGAAGAAGTCGAGAGTTCGACTCTCTCCCCAGGCTCCAGAAATTACATAGGCTCGTAGTGAAATGGCATCACTTCCCTCTCCAAAAGGGACATTCCGGGTTCAAATCCTGGCGAGCCTGCCAAAAACACTCAGACAAAACCCGGACAGTCCGCAGACAACTATCCGGGCGGTTATTTAAGTAAACTCTTAATCCTCGTTCTCCGCGCCACGAAGCCCTATAAGCCTTGACTCCAGATCCTTCTCGCCACCTGCGCTGAGTGTAAACTTTTTAACATCGTAGTCCTCCCATGAAACAGTAAACGAACCGGTAATTTTCAGGTTTCCCTCGTCATTCGATGTTGCTTTCCCAATCTCAGCACCGTCGTACTTCAAGGTGTATTCCTTATTTGCCGCCAGGTTATGTCCGTGAAATTTAACAACGTCCTTTTTGTGTTTTACTAACAACATTCCCCATGCGTCTTCATCATAGTCATAGCGCGCATCAGATGCGCTAGAAGTGTCGGAAGGATACATATATGCCTTGGTCACCGGTCTTACTTTTGCGTTTTTAGCCGCGATTATAGCTGCCATTCTGTCTTCTTTACTCAGATGTCCGTAAGCTTTACCGTTAGAACCCGGGTTTTCCGGTTTGGCTGCAAATACAGCCGAAGTAAGAACAACCGTAGCTACAGCAATTGAAAGTATGTTTTTCAGGTTAATCACCGCCTTTCACATGAATTTCGGCACAAAAATGTATTGATAAATATGAGTGGGAGCAGGGATATTTTAGAAAGTGTAGTAAGTTTTTCATCGCAAAAATGCCAAAAAGAAAAACTTTACGGAGACACCGCATTGTACCAAAAACGCGCTGTCGTTTCAATTTATACGATTTTGTTTTAAGTAAAGGGAAATATCCGGTTGTCCACAAAATATCAACCGGGCACAAAAAGAAGCAGAGCCCTAAACGAGCCCTGCTTGTGTATCATTCGGGAAAGAGATAAAGATTATCTCTGTTCCATCGGCTTGGCCATGGAAACTTTAAGGGTTCTTCCTTCGAAGTCCTTTCCGTCCATACCTGAGATTGCCTCTTGAGCTTTCTCTTCGCTTTCGAACTCAACAAAACCGAAACCTTTGCTCCTTCTTGTTGCTTTATCTTTGATAACAGCTGAGGAAACTACTGTTCCGAACTGTGAAAAAGCCTGAGCTAAGTCCTGGTCATTAGTTGTGTAAGGTAAGTTACCTACGTATATTCTTGCCATTTGTATTTAAACTACACCACCCTTCATTAATAAATGCATACAAATGTTCCTGCGATTAATGAAGGATACTTACGAGGCAACTTTGGGTAGCCGATAAGATCACAAGCATTAACTGACAGCCGCGGTGTCTTTGACACGCGGTTACGAACTCAGCAATTCTATCACATTTCCGGGAAAAATCAAAAACGGCTTATTTACAAGCAAAAAGCCCAGACTCTTGACATCGTATTAGAGATTGCTAATATAAACAGGCTATGAAAACTGACGTGTACACGGCAATTTCAAACCCTGTAAGAATAAAGCTGCTAATGTGTCTGTCGGATAGGCCTAAAAATGTCGCGGAACTTATCCGTACATGCGGCCTGTCTCAGTCAGCAGTATCCCAACACCTCTCCAAACTAAAAAAGGCAGGGATCTTGGGTACTAAAAAAGAGGGAAAATATATATTTTATAAACTTCTCTACCCCGAGGCTGTCGAGATAGCCCTCAAAGTAGAAAACTTGTCAAAGGAGATCGAAAAATGAATATAGCGTATTACAGAAAAAGCAAATTCGATTTTGAACAAACTTTATCAAATCTTTTATCTAAAGCAAAAGATTTAGGCTTTGAAATCGTGGCTCAAACAAAGTTAGACCATGAAATAGGACTTATAGGAACCCTCATAAATAAGCCTTTGGTACAAAAAATTCTCAATGCCGACGCAAATTTAGTCGGGCTAATTCCAACCTCGGTAGCCCTTATTAACAAAAGCGGAACAGTGATGGTCGGGGTGGGCAACCCGGAATTAATGTCGGGTGTCACACCGAACCATGACGTTCAACATTTCGCCACAGAGCTCACAACAAAAATAAAACAAATTATAAATGAAACAACAGGCGCGGGAGAGTTAAAGGTACTAAACGTGAAACTCTACTCCACCCACACATGTCCCTACTGCAAAATGGAAAAAGAATGGCTGGAAAAGAACATGATAAAACACGAAACGGTTTACCTGGAGGACTCACCAAAAGAGGCTGAATACGTTGTGAAATCAACAGGTCAGATGGGAGTACCTGTTACAGAGATAATATACGAGGAAAACGAGTCAGAGTTTGTCATAGGTTTTGACAGAAATAGACTCTCCTCAGCACTAGTAAAGTGATTCTATATAAGGAATCTCGGTCGTAGAAAGATCGTGAGCAAACCTGTGGCAGTGTTCCTTTATATTCTTAAAAATCTGCTCCGATCTTTTTATTATAAAAAGGTCCTTGTCCAAACTGGCCTCACTGCCGGTTTTCTCGGGAGGCAGATACTCCACATTCCAAACATCGTGCTTTCTTTCTTTATAACCGAGGCGCTTCCTGCTGTAGTCATGCGAAGCCTCGTCCAAAAAGATCACGTGATCCTGTTTTTCTAATATCTCTTTAGAAGTTATAACGGGAGTATCAGACATGTAGGGGGTCAGTTGATGGTCAACCAAGATCTTCATCGCGTACCACGCTATCGGGCCGTTTATTTCTTTTTCATACTTTATACCTGAGGAAGAGATCTGGATGTTTTGGTGCTTTCTTAGCAAAAATTTGAGATAGGCTTCGGCTAACCTGGACCTAAACACGTGCCCGTAACTTACAAAATGAATGTTCATTGTATTTAATTCTAACGCTTTTCCTGCCGGATTTTAAATACTCAAAAAATTCATTATCAAATAACGCACAACCAACGGTCCTACGCCTCCGGGAGACATCGAAACAAGCCCCAAATGCTCCAAAGAAGACTCCTGAGCAAGATCTCCTACAGTCTTCCCACCTACGACCGATGAACCAAAATCCACCACGTCGCAACCTTCCGATATATCATCGCCTCTGACAAGATTCGGAATACCGGCAGATAATACCAGGAGGTCGGCGTCTATTTTTTGTCCTGTTTGATAGTCATTTATCACTGTAACCTGGTAGTTTTTTGATTTTAGGTATTGAGCTGCAGGTTTTCCGACAAGGTAGCCCTCGCCTATTACTACAGCTTTCAGGGGTGATTGGGTCTTTGGGGTAGTTTCTGAAATGAAAAGCTCCATTGCTCTCACAACAGGCAGGATTTTATGGGGACGCCCGGCATAAAAAGCCTCCATTGAAAACGGCGAGATTGCATCGATATCTTTTTCCGCGGGGATAAGCCTTAAACAGGGATCTAAAGACGGGCGCGGTAAGGGAAGCTGAATTATTCCTCCCGCAGTATCGGGACCGGACATTACGTCAAACACTTTTTTGAAAATATCCTCGTCTTTGAGCCTCGCATCAATCCTGTGTACCCCGCACTTTATACCTTTACTGTCGCAATACTTCTTTTTTAAAGATATATATTTTTCAGAAGCTTCGTTGTCCCCTATTAAAATTATTGCTAACTCCCCTGCCACAGGACCATCGGACAGATATTCCAGTATTTTGGCGTCCAGTGCTGTTGCCTTTTCCCTGCCGTTGAAAATGTTCACAGGGAAATATTATCACACAGGAGTAAAGGTACGGAGGAAATAAGACGAAAAAAACCCGGCTAAGATTAAGCAGGGTTTTAATAATTCCTGCCCGGTGTGTCGGGCCGCTGAGACGGATCCCCGTTTATAGAAAAGTGGGTATTTGGAACGGAAACTTTCGAATCCGCTACCGCGTAACCCTCTTTCACGAGAGTCGTAGAGGAAATCTATGACTCTCAGCTTAAACGATCACACTAGGCTTAAACGATATCTTACGATATCTATGTAAAGATTAACATTTATGGAAAACAAGTCAAAGGAAACTTGGTACGAGAAGTGCCCTCAAATAGGCAAATCAGGCTGTCAAACCGAGCATTTTCGTTAATATATCAACAACAGGCAGAACAACTTTTTGGAAGGAATTAGTAAAGATAAAAGCAACCAAAATTATTATTCCGTACGGCTGCATTTGATACCACTGGATGGCTAAATTGTTCGGTAATAATCCACCCACAATTTTAAAACCATCGAGAGGATGAAAAGGCATCAAGTTAAAAACACCCAGCATCAGGTTGTAAAAAACCAAAAGATAAAGTGCTCCCCCAACTAAGGAACCGGGGTTTACGAATTTTAGGACAGTTGCCGTGATAATGGCCAATATAAAGTTAGACGCCGGACCTGCCAACGCAATTAAAGCCGAGTCCCTTTTAGGAAATTTCAGGTTCGCCGGGTTAAAGGGAACCGGTTTTCCCCACCCGAACCCTGCTACTACAAGAAAAAGCATGCCCAAAGGGTCTATATGAGCTCTGGGATTTAAAGTAACTCTGCCTAAATACCTGGCGGTGGGGTCTCCCAACTTGTCCGATACCCAGGCATGTGCAAACTCGTGCACAGATAGCGAAATTACCAAGGCAACGAGTACTATAGCAAAAATGAGGGGACTTTGAGCAAGTAGATTTAGCATGGTTGGAATTATACCACCGTAGCTACCAGGCTCCCGGGAGTAGTTATGGGACTCCTCAAACTTGAATCCTATAAATACGCAAAATTGTTGTCCCCTAGGGCAAAAGGTGCTAAAATCCTGAGCGTGGACAAGGTGCAAAAATTCCTCGTATCTTCATACGAAGAACTGAAAAAGGTTACGTGGCCGTCAAAAAAGGACACTATCCGCTTGACTGGCTATGTGATAGGTGTTAGCTTTGGGGTCGGCCTATTTGTGATGTTATTGGATTTTGTATTTGCAAAATTGCTAACCTTTTTGTTAGCAAACTAAAAAATGGACGAACAAAATAAAGACACAACCGAAAAAACCGAAAGTACCGACGATACCGGCAAAAACGTCGAGGATAACGTCATTGTTGTAAACGGCGATGTCTCTCCTTTGGCTCACTGGTATGTCGTACACACCTACTCCGGTCACGAAAACAAAGTCGCTATAACTTTGAAACAACGCGCGGAAGCAGGCGGCTTTACCGATAGAATTTTTAAAATATTCGTACCCCACCAACAGAAAATTGTGGTGTCTGAGGGTAAAAAAAGATCAGTGGAGGAAAAACTTTTCCCCGGATATATGATGGTCCTTATGTCAATGGATGACGACAGCTGGTACATAGTAAGAACTACTCCCGGAGTCACAGGATTCGTCGGCATGGGCACGACACCTACTCCATTAGCAGAGTCCGAGGTTAAAACTCTGATGAAATTTGCTAAAATGGAAGCTCCTAAGTTTGAGGCAAAGTTCAGTGTCGGAGATTCAGTCAGAGTTAACGAAGGTCCCTTTAAAGACTTTCTAGGGAAAGTGGACGAAGTTAACGATGAACAAGGCAAGGTAAAAGTACTCGTGTCAGTATTTGGCAGGGAGACTCCCTTGGAGTTGGACTTCACACAGGTAGTACAACTGTAATTTATTAATTATTAGGAATTTTAAAATGGCAGAACCAAAAAAAGGCAAAAAAATAAAAGCGATAGTTAAACTGGCTATTCAGGGTGGGAAAGCAAACCCCGCACCTCCAGTGGGTCCGGCGCTCGGACAGCATGGTGTGCCCATAATGGAATTTTGTAAGGAGTTCAATGCCAGAACATCTAATACACCGGATGACATTATTCCTGCAATATTGACAGTATATGAAGATAGAACATTCACATTTATCACAAAGACACCGGTCACTGCTCACCTGATCAAGAAGGCTCTTAAGACACAGAAAGGCAGTGCCGTTCCCAATAAGCAAAAAGTTGGGGTTTTATCCAGGAAACAAGCCGAAGAGATCGCGCAAGTTAAAATGCCCGATCTTAATACTAAAGATTTAAAACAGGCCGTTAAGGTCGTGGAAGGAACCGCACGCTCGATGGGCGTCGATGTGGAAAAATAAATATGGAACTCGTGGAAGCAATAAAAAAAGTCAAACTGTTATCCAAAGAGAAATTCGATGCTACTGTTGAGGTCCATATAAACCTGGAGCTGGATTCAAAGAAACAGGACCAGCCGGTAAGATTTTCACTGACTCTACCCAACGGAACAGGTAAAACCAAAAAGGTAGCGGTGTTGGCTAGCAAAAAAGTACCCGGCGCAGACATGGAATTGAAAGAATCCGACATAGAATTGATACAAAAAGGTCAGATAAAGCCTAAGATCGACTTTGACACTCTGGTGACAGAGCCTGCTTTCATGCCAAAACTTGCCAAAGTTGCCAAGATCCTGGGGCCCGCAGGTGTCATGCCCAACCCTAAGACCGGTACGGTGACTGAAGATCCCGAAAGAGCGGTGAACGAGATTAAGAAAGGACGCTTGGACATTAAAACAGAAAAAGATCTTCCTATGATCCACACGATGATCGGCAAACGATCTTTTACTGAAGAGCAATTATCAGAAAACTTCATGGAGTTGTACAAAGCTCTCAAACAAAATAAACCAACAAAAGCGTCTCCGGAGTGGATAAAAAGTATCTTTATCACTACATCGATGGGACAGTCGGTCAAGGTAGATTACGCCAATCTTTAATATCTCCCCACTTCAATAGCATAGCCAAGATTTAAGTTCTGTAACTCGTCATATACCTACGTATATGCTAACTTTATTCGACATTGCGTAGAGTATCCCTTTATCTATGTCAAACTGTCTCTCGGTCTCTTTTTCTGTGTCTATTATGACGTATTTTGATATTAATGTAATAAAATTGGCGTGGTATGGAAGTATGTCGAATCTACCTCTTAAGTTGAACGAGGTTACGGTGCTCGCAGTTCCTTCAAACAGTACTTTCTCTCTAGTTCGAACGCTAACTGTAA
>MEWF01000019.1:50511-58111 GCA_001773255.1 candidate division WWE3 bacterium RIFOXYC2_FULL_42_13 | reverse complement strand
GGAACTTAGTGCCGTGCCGATGAGCCTGAAGGTTTCTTCCCAAAAAACCCATGATTTCGCTCTGCGCGCGTCGGCTTCTATCTGTACCCACCGCTTTTCATCCATATTCTCTCCTTTTCGTTAAGATCGAGGCTCTTTATAGTATTTCCCGTCACGGGTTGCAAATATTTACCAAATAAAACCCAAAAGTGTGATAAAATCTTTTTTGATGTTTAAACTAGTTTCTCCTTTCCAACCTACCGGAGATCAGCCCACCGCAATAGAACAACTCACAAAAAAACTTGGGTCGGGTGTCAGAGATCAGGTGCTGTTGGGGGTTACCGGAAGCGGAAAAACTTTTGCCATTGCAAACGTTATTAAAAATGTTCAAAAACCGACCCTTATAATTTCTCACAACAAAACTTTGGCCGCTCAGCTTTATCAGGAATTCCGTGAGTTCTTTCCTGAGAACGCGGTCGAATATTTTGTCAGTTACTACGACTATTATCAGCCCGAAAGTTACATACCTTCAACCGACACTTACATAGAAAAAGATTCCGATATAAACGAAAAGATCGATAAGTTAAGACTTTCGGCAACTACCTCTTTAATGACCAGAAAGGACGTCATAGTTGTTTCGTCGGTTTCGTGCATTTATAACCTGGGAAGCCCGGCAGAGTACTCGAAGGTAGCTTTGGAATTGAAGACCGGAATGAAAATACGGAAGATAGATTTATTAAAAAGACTTTCCCAGATTTATTACGACCGGTCTGAGTACGATTTTTACAGAGGTACGTACCGCGTAACAGGGGACGTTATAGATGTTTACCTGGCTTATCAGGATCACGCGGTCAGACTCGAGCTGTCGGACGACACCCTGATGAGCATAAACTACCTGGATCCTTTAACGGGACAGTATGTTCAGCAGCAATTCCAGGAAATGGTAGTAATTTACCCTGCTAAGCACTATGTCGCACCTGAAGAAACCCGCGTAGCTGCTCTGGCTCAGATTAAAGAGGATCTGGCACTAAGACTGGATTTTTTAAGAAAATCGGGAAAGCAGTTGGAAGCTTATCGTCTCGAACAAAGAACCAATTACGATTTGGAAATGATACAGGAGATCGGGTATTGCAAAGGAATTGAAAATTACTCCAGGTATTTTGACGGAAGAAACCCCGGTGACGCTCCGCACTCATTGATGGAATATTTCCCCAAAGATTATTTGTTGGTTATCGACGAATCTCACATCACCGTTCCCCAGATCAGAGGAATGCACAACGGCGACCGTTCAAGAAAACAGGTTCTTGTTGACTACGGTTTCAGGCTTCCTTCGGCCATGGACAATAGACCTTTGAATTTTGACGAGTTCGAACAAAGAGTAAATCAGGTTATTTACGTAAGTGCTACACCCGACGAATGGGAATTAGAAAAATCGGAACACAGTGTCGCTGAAATACTAATCAGACCTACCGGAATCACTGACCCCAAAGTAACAATACTTCCCTCTAAAGGACAAATTGAAGATTTGTTGGGAAAAGTAAAAGAAAGAGTTGCAAGGAAGGAAAGGGTGCTCATTACGACGCTGACAAAAAGAATGGCCGAAGAAATGGCCGAATATTTGACGGAAAAAGGTGTGAAAGTAACCTACTTACACTCGGATATCGACACCCTCGAAAGAACCGATATTCTGGATAATCTAAGAAGCGGAAAATATGACGTTTTAGTGGGAATTAATTTACTCCGCGAAGGTTTGGATTTGCCGGAAGTTTCTTTAGTTGCGATACTCGACGCCGACAAAGAAGGATTTTTAAGATCCGAAACATCTCTGATTCAAACTATGGGAAGGGCAGCGAGGCATATATCCGGTGAAGTAGTAATGTACGCGGATAATATGACGGGGAGCATGAAAAGAGCGATCGCGGAAGTGGATAGGAGACGTGCCATCCAGGTTAAATACAACATCGAGCATGGTTTAGAACCTCAAAATATTTCAAAACCGCGCCGCGAAAAATTAATAGACGAAGAACTGGAAGAAGTGTTGGAAGAACAGCGCGGGAAAAGACACGGCCATGAGGATATAGATTACCGTCAACTGCCCCCTAAAGAACTGCAGAAAGAAATAAAAAATCTCGAAAAGGAAATGATATACGAAGCGGAAGTTTTGAATTTCGAGAAAGCGGCAGTCCTGCGGGATAAAGTGCGGGTTATGAAGAAACTTATTAATTAAGCGTTTGTAACCCAGCCTCCGAAATAGTAAAGTTTTAGTATGAGTGCAAATCCTTTTATGAATGACACCGAATCCGCCGGAAGCAGGTATGAGCTTGGTGAGCAGGCGAGGGAGCTAACTGAATCTTTAGCAAAAATAAAGGATTCTGCGGAAACCCTCCATGTGACTGATAAGAGATACTGTGGTCATATTATTGACGGGTTGAAAGGTGTGCTGGGAGTGGATAAAGAAGCCGAAGGTAGATACAGGGTATTTGAGGAGATTCACGAAAAAACAAAAGATCTAAAGACAGGTGTTACCAGAGAGCTTGATAAGATAGCTGCTTCTACCGGAAATATTCTGAAGATCGATGAGACGGATATTAATAAAGTACTCACCGGCATCACTGACGGAAATTCGCAGGAAAGATTTGCGCAACTCAAGGATATTCAGGATCAGTTAGGTTCGTATTACCATGTATTTATGAAAGACCGGTATGAAAATCTTAACTCAAGGGGGCGGATAAAAAACAGAGCAGAAGAAGCAGCTCAGGAAACTCCGTTTCTAAAGAGAAGGGCGGAGGAAGAAGAGAGGGTGTTAAATATCAGGGATGAAAGAATCTCAGTTGTGGCAAGAAAATACTCTAACCGTCTCGGAACTTTTGTCGAAATAGTAAGAGATCTTAATTCCAAAGCGAAGACTTTTGAAGTTGAAAATCTGGAACAAATGGAAGAGAGTTTTAAAAATTTTAACAGAGCAGTAGTGTCGGTTAAAAATCATATCGGTCCCGAAGAAAAGTTGTAACCACAAGGAAAAACGTTTCCCAAACTGTCTGTTGACTCGTTCAATCTCATAAATTAAAATCTGGGAAACAGATGTTAAATACCCCAACGCGAATTGGTGCATTCCTATTAAAATCAACCAAAAAACTCGAGTATATTTTTCTCCATTTACATGACAACTTTACCGGCGTATTCAGAAAATTAACACAGCGCAAGAAGCGTAGATCACGGAAGAATTTCTTCAAAATTCCAACAGTTTTTCTTCGATCTATGGAGGTTTTACTTTTTACTCTTAAGGTGTTAAATAACCTTTTTAAGAAAATCCATTTATTTTTTTTAGGAATCCTTTTAACCATTTTATTTATGTTCGTTCCTTACGTCGTTTATTCCTGGTTCAAAGAATTACCGAGCCCTGACATGCTTACTATAGATCAGAAATACGGAGCCACTCAAATTTTAGACAGAAACGGCGTCTTACTCTATGAAATCTACGCGGATGAAAAATACGAACCTGTAAAACTTGAGCGTATTCCGGAAAATGCGGTGAACGCGACCATTGCCGTGGAAGACTCGCTTTTTTACATACACGGGGGATTAAGACCTGATAGCATAATCCGGGCCTTCAGAAAAACATTATTTGACGGGGACACGCAAGGAGGTTCCACAATCACACAGCAGCTGGTTAAGAATGTTTTGTTAAGTCCCGAGAGAACTTTTTCCAGAAAAATAAAGGAAGCTGTTCTGTCACTAATGGTGGAGGCCAAGTATTCCAAAGAGCAGATTCTTGAAATGTATTTAAACAACATAGCTTACGGAGGTAACGCGTGGGGAATACAGTCTGCGTCTCAAAAATATTTTGCCAAAAATGTTTGGGAACTAGATCTGGCCGAGTCGGCGATGTTGGCCGGTCTTCCCTCATCACCATCCCTCTACTCTCCTTTAAACGATATCGAAGTTGCGAAAAGCCGTCAGCGGTATGTTTTGGACCGGATGGTCGCTCTGGGATACATAAACTCCGATGAAGCAAAAGAGGCGTCAGCCGAAGAATTAAATTTAGCCCGTCCTAAAGATTTTATAGGGGCGCCCCACTTTGTGAACTATGTAAGGCAAACGCTGGAAAATATGTACGGAAGCAATTTTGTTAACCGCGGTGGTCTGAAAGTTACCACGACCCTTGATTTCGCTCTGCAGCAAAAAGCTGAGGCAATAATTTTTGACGAAGTTCAAAAGGGAACAAGGTACGGTTTTTCCAACGGGGCCGCGGTTGTTATTGATGTCAAAAATGCGGAGATACTGGTCTATGTTGGTTCTTCAGATTATTTTGCGCCGGTGTGGGGTGCGTTTGACGTTGTAACTTCATACCGGCAGCCCGGGTCGTCGATAAAGCCGGTTACGTATTCACTGGCGCTAGCTGATAAATTTACTCCGGCGACGATTCTAAAGGATTCTCCTGTTGTTTATACCTCCCAGGGTTCTGCGCCTTACAGACCGGTTAATTATGACGGCAAGTTTCATGGGGATGTAACTTTAAGAAGCGCGTTGGCCAACTCGTACAATGTTCCGGCTGTCAAGGTAGCAAAAGCTGTAGGTCCCGACAACATAGTTTCGCTGGGTAAGGACATGGGTCTAACCAACTGGAAGGTCGACGGGTCGTACGGACTGTCAGTTACCCTTGGCGGGAAAGAGGTTAGGCTGTTGGATCTTGCCAACGTTTACACTACTTTGGCTAGGAAGGGAGCCTACGCCGAACCGTCCCAAATAATTTCTATCAGGGACGGCAGGGGTTACGAAATATTCTCGAAGAAAGCGGTTTACCCGAAACAAATTATTTCAGAGGAAGTTTCGTATTTGATGTGGCATATTTTGTCGGACAATCAGGCGAGACTTCCGGCTTTCGGTACAAGAAACTTTCTTACTGTACCCGGAAAACAGATAGCGGTAAAAACGGGGACGACGGACCAGATAAAAGACAACTGGACTTTCGGTTTCACTCCTTCGTACACGGTCGGGGTGTGGGTTGGGAACAACGACAATAAGCCGATGAATAAGTACATGGCTTCCGGTTTAACAGGTGCCGCCCCTATTTGGAACAGGATAATGTCCGAAGTTTTGTCGGGAAAAGACAACGAGGTTTTTGAAATGCCGCCGGGTGTCTTTATTAAGAAGGATGAAGGTTGTGACCGGACTGAGGTTTTTATAAAGGGGTCGAATGTGCCTAAGAGTTTGTGCCCTAAGATGGAAAATGAACAAGATAAAGATTAAGTATCTTCACAAACCCGAACTTTTACCGTAAAATCATCTGGTTATGGAAAACACCTCACTTTCGCACATCCTAATTAGAGGCGCGCGTCAGCATAATCTAAAAAATATAGACCTCGATATACCGAAAAATAAGATGGTTGTCCTTACCGGTGTTTCAGGCTCCGGAAAGTCGTCTTTAGCAATGGACACCATTTATGCGGAAGGCCAGCGCAGGTACGTTGAAAGCCTTTCAGCCTATGCGAGACAGTTTTTGGGCGTAATGGATAAGCCTGACGTCGATAAAATCGACGGACTTTCCCCGGCTATTGCTATAGATCAGAAAACAACCTCAAAAAATCCGAGATCGACGGTCGGTACCATCACCGAAATCTACGATTACTTAAGGCTCTTGTTCGCGAGAGTCGGTCATCCCCACTGCCCGAACTGCGGACGGGAAATTCAAAGACAAAGTTCCACCGAAATAGTTCAGTCAATTCTTAAAATAATTTCGGAGTATAAGGACTTTAAATCCGAAAAGGGAGTCAGGTTTTTTCTTTTCTCTCCGATAGTAAAAGACAGAAAGGGAGAGTATTCGGCTCTTTTTGAAAACTTAAAAAAGCAGGGGATAGTTAGAGCGCGTGTAGACGGTGATGTTATGAGCTTAAAAGAAAAATTCGATTTAATTAAAACAAACAAACATACGATCGACGGGTTAATTTCCAGGCACACGGTTAATCATAAAAGAGTCGGGAATTCAGCCGAAGCCAAAAACACCTTTTCCGATATTTTTGCATCGGTTGAAACAGCTTTGCGTTTAAGCAACGGTACGGTAATTCTTACAATAATAAAAGACCCATCTTTTGATTTTCCTGAAAACCCTAGAGATACCGAAGACCATTTACTCTCCGAAAATTTTGCGTGTCCGGCTTGTAACATTTCCCTGCCTGAAATTGAGCCCAGGACTTTTTCCTTTAACTCGCCACACGGAGCATGCCCGGCATGTGATGGACTCGGTATGCAGTTGAGAGTAAACGAAGACTCGGTCGTTAACCCCAGACTATCCATTTCCGAGGGCGGTATTTTGCCGTGGCAAAGGCTTTTTGAACATCAAACCTGGACTCAAAATGTTGTCAAAAAAGTCGCCGAAGTCTATAAATTCTCTCTGGACACACCTATAAAAGATCTCTCTAAGGAGACCATGAAAATAATTATGTATGGGGTCGGCGACAGAAGATTCAAAATTTCTTATAGAGGACAAACGGGGCGTGAACATACCTATGAAGCAGGTTTTGAAGGAGTGATACCGAATTTGGTAAGACGCCACCGTGAGACCGAGTCCGATTATATCCGAAATGAGATCGAGAAATTCATGATCGATGAGGAATGTCCTGTTTGTAATGGTACAAGATTAAAAAAAGAATCTTTATCGGTGGTGATAGATTCAAAAAATATAAACACCGTTACGGAATTTTCAATAAAAAATGGAATTGAATGGGTAAGAACTCTCGACGCAGTATTGACGGAAAGAGAGCACAAAATTTCCGATGCGATTCTTAAGGAAATTTCTTACAGGCTCAATTTTCTAAAAGATGTTGGTTTGGATTACCTGACGCTCGCCCGATCTTCATCTCAGCTGTCAGGCGGAGAGGCGCAGCGAATACGTTTGGCCTCTCAAATAGGCTCGGGTTTATCCGGTGTGTTGTATGTACTGGATGAACCTTCGATAGGTCTACATCAAAAGGATCAGGGAAAACTCATACGCACCCTTCACCAGTTAAGAGATCTTGGTAACACGGTTTTGGTTGTAGAGCACGACGCCGAGACAATGATGTGCAGTGACTATGTTTTCGATTTCGGGCCGGGTGCCGGTTCGGAAGGGGGGAAAGTTGTTGCAGAAGGGACTCCCGGGGAGATAATAAAAAACTCAAACTCCCTCACGGGTAAATATTTGTCGGGAAAACTTATAGTAGGCAAGAACGACCGCAAAGGACAAATGAAAGGCGAGATGTTCATGGATCTTGATCCAGCTCCCAAAGTAATGAAATCTATTGAGGGCAAGAAATTAGTATTGAAGGGGGCGACCGGAAGAAATTTGAAAAATGCAGAACTATCTATTCCTTTAGGAAAATTTGTGTGTATTACGGGAGTTTCTGGTTCCGGAAAATCCACGCTCATCATGGATACTCTGTACCAGGGACTCCGTCAAAGTTTCGGAATGAAGCTGGATCAAAAACCCGAGCCGTTTAAATCCCTCGAAGGAGTAGAGAACTTAACCAACATAATTGCCATCGACCAAAGCCCTATAGGAAGAACACCCAAATCCAACCCTGCAACCTATACCAAAGTCTTCGACCATATCAGAGACCTTTTTTCACAAACTCAGGAGGCGCGA
>MEWF01000019.1:49867-50472 GCA_001773255.1 candidate division WWE3 bacterium RIFOXYC2_FULL_42_13 | reverse complement strand
TTATGCCCGACGTTTATGTGAACTGTGAAGTATGCCAGGGTAAAAGGTACAACAGAGAAGCCTTGGAAATTAATTACAAAGGTAAAAATATCGCGGATGTTTTGAGTATGACCGTTGAGGAAGGCTTAGTATTTTTTGAAAACATTCCTCAGATTAGAAGAAGAATAGAAACTTTGTTCGCTGTCGGGCTGGGGTATATAAAATTGGGCCAGCCCGCGCCTACCTTATCCGGTGGGGAAGCGCAACGTGTGAAATTATCTTTAGAGCTCTCAAAACGTGCGACAGGAAGCACATTTTATATTCTTGATGAGCCCACGACCGGTCTGCATTTTGCGGACCTGGAAAATCTTATAACTATATTCAAGCGTCTTACAGCAAAAGGAAATACCGTGGTCGTTATTGAACATAACCTGGACGTAATAGATAATTGTGATTACGTTGTGGACCTTGGACCTGACGGCGGAGATATGGGAGGAAAAGTGATCTTTTCAGGCCCTCTGAACGAACTTAAATCACACAAAACTTCCTATACGGCGGAAGCTTTGAGAGAAACACATAAAGGCCGGAATTAAAGAATTTTTACAGAGTAGCTTTTATTGCGGAAA
>MEWF01000019.1:31179-49838 GCA_001773255.1 candidate division WWE3 bacterium RIFOXYC2_FULL_42_13 | reverse complement strand
TTTCAAAAATATTGAAGACTTTTGACCCGGAGCCAAAGTTTTACCCTGTAGGTCGTAAATAAAATATCCGCTCGTGTTGTCGACAACGTATTTGTTGTAACCCTGCACAAGTTTCAGCGGGTTCAAATTAATAGTTTTGACCACACTAAGTATCGGGTTGAACTCTTCTTCGGAATTAGCAGTTCCGGAAAAATCAACATCCACCAATTTTTCATTGTCGGAGAAGCTATATGCTCCCGCAGGATAAGGATATTCCGAGCTCTTCCCTTTTATAACGAAGGCAAAATGGTTGGTGTCTAATTTTGTAAAGTAATCGGTCCCCGATGTTGTTCCCCACGTAGGGTCTATCTGGACCCACCCGTAAAAAGGATCGTAATATTCCGCCCAGGAATGTAAAGTATCCCCGCCCTTTAGACTGATCGAGATGGGTTTCTCGATGTTGTCGTTGGTAAAGGCGTAACCGTTGATCTCTCTTGCCGGTATTCCCATTGCCCTCGCGGCTGCGACAAAAAGATCGGTAAACTCCATGCATGTAAATGAACCGCGTTGAGTTAATGCTGCCAGCGCGCCTTTTCTTGTTACGAGGCTTTGATTTGCTGCGGCCTGATCATAAGTTAAGTTCGATGTTATGTAGTCGTAAATACGTTTCGCGTTTTGAGAAACATTCAGGTTGGGGTCAAAAAGTGAAGACGAAAAATTCTTGATCTCATCGCTGTCGGTCTCCCAATACTTTTGTTTTTTTGTGTATTCACGGACAAGGTCTTTGGGAAGATCTGCCATTTCCCCCCCGAACTCAGGGTTTATCTGTCTTCCTAAAATTTTTGCGGAGCCGGTAAGTGTTACTTCCAGCCTTTTTTTTGGACCGACCCAAAAAAGTGCTAAAGCATTTCCGTCTTTATCCAGTCTTATCTTCCTCGGTTTTGGGTCTATAGACGCGTACCTTACCTGCTGAATGTTTAGAATATCCGGCGGGAGAGCCACTTCATAAACCGCCCCCAAAACTCTATTATTTTCCAGTTGGTACTTTATGCGGAAATTAAGGGATTGGTATTTTCCGAATGCCGCCGTCACTCCTTTGGAAGAAAAACTTTCTTTAGTGAAATAATAAGTGTTTTTTCCGTTTTCAAATTTTTCAGCGACAGGCGCAGGCGACACGAATATCTTTGGTCCCATAGATGGGGGAATGGACAGCACAATGTTGTAAACGGTTGTTGTTTCGGGAGTGTCTATGCCCTGAATGTAAATATTCCATACATCTCCCATTCTGGAGGCAATGCCCTTTGTTTTGTAGGTCATGGACACAATATTTTGTTTGCCTTCGCCTATAGAATAGGTGGAAAAGGGTACGGTGATAACGGTCTCGTTTTTTCCTGGTGTTTCTTTTCTAGCCTCGGTCTTTTTTCCGTTGGTCTGCGCAACTATTTCGTAAATGTCGAGATATTTTGTCTTAAAGGAGTAGGTGGTAGGTACCACATCGTTTTTCAGGCTGGTTATAGTAGTGTTTTGAGATACGAAAGTTTCTCCTGAATCCTGAACATCATATCTGATATCGTAGTTGATTATGAAATTTTCTTCGGTTTGTGCTCCTGTTGTTGGGGATAGTATTATGGCTATTGCAGCAAACAGCCAAAATTTTGCGAAAGCCTTTTGGAGCATGGGTAAATGCTACAATAACTTCGTGGTTTCCTCAAATCTAAATGAAAAATTGAAGAATTTACCTACAACGCCGGGTGTCTATATTTATGAAGACGCCCAAGGCGAGATTATATACGTCGGTAAGGCTAAAAACCTAAAATCTCGGGTATCTTCCTATTTCCGTTTAAACCTGGATAGGTTATCTAAGACCTTTGCATTGGTGGAAAAGATAAACGATATGCGTTTTATCGAGGTAGACAGTGAGCTGGAAGCCTTAATACTCGAGGCCGAGCTGATTAAAAAACACCTGCCATTATTCAACATCAGTTTAAAGGACGATAAATCTTACTTATATGTCGGAATAAGATCGGAAAAAGTTAACTTGGAGGGCAAGCTTACAGATGTTCAGAAGGTTGAAACTTTTAGGAAACCTGATATGCAAAAATATAAGCATTATTACGGACCCTTTCCTGATGGAAGGTCGGTAAAACAACTGGTGAGAACTCTGCGCAGGATATTTCCGTTCAGGGATTGTAGTGTTACCAAATATGAGAAATACAGAAAATTAAAAAGTCCCTGCCTGTATGGCCACTTAAATTTGTGCCCCGCACCGTGCGTAAATGGTGTTGCTGTCTTACCCTTCTATAAAAATAACATAAGAACAATAAACAGTATTTTGTCGGGTAAAACCTCAAAACTTATCAACGCCCTGGAAAAACAGATGAAGAGCCATGCCTTGTCTGAAAATTTTGAGAAAGCAGCCACAATCAGGGACACCCTGCAAAAATTTCAATATGTAAGGCAAAGCTTTCGCCTTCCAGGCGAATACATAGAGAACCCGTATTTGCTTGATGACATAGCAAGAACCGCGTTGGACGATTTGGTCAGGATCGTTCCGGTACTTAAAGAATTACCGGTAAGAATAGAGTGTTATGACATCTCAAATATCTCGGGTAAAGAGGCTGTCGGATCGATGGTTGTTGCGCTCAACGGACGTATCGATAAAAGGGAATACAAACGATTTAGCATAAAAACGAAAAGTACGCCCGACGATTTTTTCATGTCGCACGAAGTTTTGTATAGGAGGCTTTCACACGAGACCGACCCGAAGAAAAGGAGCTGGGGTCTTCCGTCACTTATCGTTCTCGACGGGGGGAAAGGGCAGTTGTCTTCCGGGCTGGAAGTTCTGACCAAATTAAATTTAGATGTACTAATGATAGGACTCGCCAAAAAGGAGGAGACGGTTGTTTATTACGATAACGGTTTTCATGAGATCGCGCCCGGCACCGACAGCGCGGGGATGAGGCTGTTAATAAATCTAAGAGATGAAAGCCACAGGTTCGCTCAGAAATACCATCACATGCTTAGGAGTAAGAAAATCTTTGGTGAGACGAAATAAAAACGCTATAATTTAAGACATGAAGGGTATTATAAGGACTTTCATATTTGTTCTGATCTCGCTGTTTTCGACAAATTACGTCCTTTCTTCTCTGTTCTACGGCAGCGATCAAAAGACCTTTGTCATAATAGCCCTGGCGCTCACTCTCTTGTTCTATCTCGGTAAGCCCCTTTTAGCTACATTCGGTTTGCCCACAAGAGGCGTGGGGTTTTTGTTTATTGCGACGATCCTATCCACATTGACCATATATGTTCTTACAATCTTTTTGCCCGATTTCACGATAATGGAAACGACTCTGTCGGATTTGATTATTTTCGGCTTTATGCTACCATCGAAAAGTCTGACAGCCTTTTGGTCTGCCCTATTTTCTGCCTTTATCCTTTCTGTGGTATATACTTTCTTTGAGTGGCTGTGCGCATCTAAAAAATAATATGATACCTTTACTTAAAACAACGCAGGTTATAATTTCGATAGCTCTTGTCCTGTTGATTCTTATTCAAACGAAAAATGCAGGGCTTTCCTCGGGTCTTAAAAATTCATTTACCGCCTACAGGTCTCTAAGAGGGGTTGAAAAAGCGGTTTTCATTTTAACTGCTGTCCTCGGTGTTTTTCTTGTAGCAAATTCGTTTTTGCTAATTAAACTATCCTGATATGAGTACCGTTATAATTGAAGGGGGCTCTCCGTTGCTCGGTACTGTTCAGGTATCGGGTACCCGAAATTCTGCACTCAAGCTAATGGCGGCGGCCATGTTTTCCAACGACGATGTTATTCTTCAAAACGTTCCCAAGATAGACGCCGTAGAAGACGATATGAAAATGATCCGGATCCTTGGCGGAAGAGCGGATTGGGCCGGGGCAGGACGGGTTATCCTCAACGGCTCAGGCATAACTTCTTACGAAGTACCTTTGGAAATGGGCTCAAAGTATAGAACATCTTTGCTTATGGCGCCTCCTTTGCTTTTCAGGTTCGGGAGGGCTTCTATACCGAAATATAAAATCCGGTCGAGTATTCCCAGACCGGTGAACAGAATATTCGAGGTATGGAAAAGCTTAGGCATCACTGTTGAGGAAGATGAGGATTATTATTTTATATCCTCGTCAAACGCCTCTTCAGGGCATGTTATCTTTAGGATACCCAGCCACATGTCGACTGATGCAATGATTATGACCGCAGCCTTTCTTCCGGGTGAAACAGAAATAAATAACGCTTCGGAGGAATGCGAAATAGATGACCTTATAGATTTGATGAACGCGATGGGAGGAAACATTGTACGTTCGGAGCCGCGCGTAATAAAAGTGAACGGAGTAAATATATTCAGAGGGGCATCTATGGAAGTACAGCCGGATAAAACTGAAGCGGTCATATTTTCAATTGCCGCCTTGATAACTAAAGGTAATGTTGTAATAAAGAATATAAACAGAAATGTTATGGTCCCTTTGGTAAACTTTTTGACAAAGATCGGAGCCAGATATGAGTTCGAGCAAAACTCTATAAAAATATGGCGCCACGATGAGGAACTTCAGGCCACAAATCTTACTATCGCCCCGACTCCCGGTTTTGTACCGGACTGGCAATCGGCCGCAACACTGCTCCTGACTCAGTGTGGCGGAATCGCGTACGTTCACGATACTGTATACACCGACCGTTTCGGGTATATCAAAGATCTGAATAGAATGGGCGCAAAGATAGAACTACTAAGGCCTTCCGAGGCAGGTATCCCCTCCGTTATCAGTGATGATACTTATGACGTTGAAAGGTTGGGGGAGCCATACACGGTAGCCAAAACAAACGGCCCTGTAAAATTAAAAGGTGAGAAAATGAACATAACTGATTATAGGTACGGTGCTGTTCATGTTTTGGCCGCGTTAGCGGCTGAAGGAAAGAGCGAAATTGAAGGGACCGACGTCCTTGACTGTTACATTGAGAATTTTATGTCGAAACTTAAAAATTTAGGAGCAAAGATATGGGATCAATAGGAATAATGCTGGACCTTTTATTTTTATTCGCCGCGGGATTGCTTTCTTTTGTGCTTTATCCTATTTGGATAAATTTTGTTTATAAATTTCAGATGGGAGAGGAAGTACGCGACGACGCGCCTAAGACACATTTACTGAAGATCGGTACGCCGACGATGGGTGGACTTGTTTTGGTATCAGTGGTTGCCGTTTTAACTTTGTTATTCAATCGTTCTCGCACCCAAACTTTACTGCCGATATTCGTTGCTTTAATGGCCGGTCTGCTCGGACTTTTTGAAGATTTTACCAAGGTATACAGAAAATCCGGACTCCCCGGATTCTTTGAGTACCACTTCCACGGGCTTTTTAAAAGAAAAAATGCACCCCCGAGGGGGATCATGGGAGTGATTCTAAAGCCGTGGCAATACTTTAAAGAATTCTGGCGTGTAGTAGGCAGTACCGATGCAAGCGGTATGCAAACATACAAAAAATTTATAATCCAGGGTTTGATTGGTGGTTTTGTAGCTTATTGGGTTTATTTTAAATTGGGATGGGACTATATCTGGTTTCCTCTGATAGGTGATGTGCACATAGGTTTCCTCTACCCGATCGTTGTTTTTTTACTATTTATAGTCATATTAAACGCCGTAGCTTTTACCGACGGTCTTGACGGCCTCGCAGGAGGGCTTTCGCTATTCGCGTTTATATCTTTTTGGGCAGTGTCGCGTGTGCTCGGGTACAACTCTATCGCGATATTCTGCGCCACCTTTGCAGGCGCCCTTCTGCCTTTTTTATACTTTAATGTTTATCCCGCAAGAATATTTATGGGGAATGTGGGGTCTCATGTTTTGGGAGGAACCTTGGCATTGCTGGCGGTTTTCTTGCACCGCGAGGTAGCTTTTCTCATAATCGGCGCCGTATTTTTATTCGACGGGATAAGCAGTCCCATTCAGCAGCTATCGGTGAAGCTTACAAAAAAAAGGTTGTTCCGTTTCGCTCCTGTACACCACCATTTCGAATTATTGGGTTGGCCTGAGACAAAAGTTACCTTGAGATTCTGGCTGTTCGGTGCATTTTTCGCCTTTGCCGGTATTTTCATTGCCCTTATGTAAAGGTTATGAGACCAAAAACTGTCCCTACATTGAGTAAAAAAGATAGATCTTTCGTATTCCTGATACTAGGCTTTCTACTTTTTGGAATTATTATTATCGCAGACTCTACAATTATTCACTCCGATAGTTTGTATAACGATCCTTACAGATTTGTATTTCTTCAGGTCGGCTGGGTGCTTATGGGCCTGGCAGGTTTCTTTTTTTTCTATAAACACGATTATAAGAAAATTGATAAAATCGCAGGCCTGATGTTCGGTGTGACAGTGGTATTTTTATTGCTGTTGGCTTTCGTTGCTGTTCTTCCGTGTTCATCCGATATATTTTTCGCGCCATGTATAAACGGGGCGAATAGGTGGTTCTACATAAACGCCCCGCCTTTACCGAAACTGCCATTATTGGGAGTGGTTGGATTTCAGCCGGGAGAATTGGCCAAACTTACTTTAATAATGTATTTGGGCATAATGCTTCCTAAAAAAATACAGGAAAATAAAAATGTGTTCAAAGTATACGCAATAGTCACAGGTCTTCTATTTTTACTGGTAATTGCCCAGCCTAATATGTCTACCGCTGTTATGGTTGCGGCAATAGGTACGGTCGTCTATTTTTCATCCGGATCCGATGTTAAGCCGTTGCTGGTAGTTGCTCCTGTGGCACTATTGCTGGGGGTTTTGTTAATACTCAGTTCACCGTACCGCAGAGAAAGGTTTTTTACTCAACTGAGGGGCACCGAAAGTAACGATCGTAACGAAGGCTATCATATCAAACAGGTTCAGATCGCGCTTGGATCGGGCGGCCTTTTTGGAGTGGGGTTCGGGCAGTCCCGGCAAAAGTACTACTACCTTCCCGAGGTCGCTTCCGACTCGATTTTCGCGATAATAGGAGAGGAGTTCGGTTTTTTGGGTACTGCCCTGGTGATAGCTGCCTTTTCCTATTTAATATACAGGGGATTTGAAATAGCTAAAAATGCAAAGACGCTTAGGGGAAGGTTGCTGGCAGCGGGGGTGACTTCCTGGATAGGTCTCCAATTTTTCGTGAACATCGGTGCCATGACACAGCTTCTGCCGTTGACCGGTGTCCCCATACCTTTAATATCGTACGGGGGGTCGAGCATGGTTTTCAGTTTGATGGGGCTCGGTATTTTGGCTAATATTGGTAAGGAGAATTTAAAATGAAAATAGTAATCACAGGAGGACATCACAGCTCGGCATTGCCGGTTATAGATCAGTTTAGATCAAAATATCCGGGCCCCGAAATTTATTGGTTAGGGCACAGGCGTTCTGCTGCGGGAGATAAAAACGATACCCTGGAGTATAAAGAAATAACCGCACTAGGAATTCCCTTTTATGAACTAAAAGCCGGTAAAGTGTATAAAACATTTAATCTCCTGCGTTTGCTTAAAGTGCCGTTCGGATTTATTCAGGCGTTTAGATGGATGTTGAAGATAAGGCCGGATGTTATTCTTTCGTTCGGCGGTTACCTCGCAGTTCCGGTCGTAATTTCCGGATGGTTCTTGGGCATTCCATCCATTACACATGAGCAGACGGTTGTTGTAGGATACGCGAACAAACTCCTTTCCAAATTTGTGAAAAAAATATGCATCGGTTGGAAAGATTCGGAAAAGTTTTTTCCCGCCGGTAAAATAGTATACTCGGGCGTCCCACTTAGAAAAGCCGTTTTTGAAATAGGATCCGATTCTTTTAGTTCTGCCAATAGTTTGCCGACGATATATATAACAGCAGGAAAAACCGGTTCTCATACAGTAAACGAGGTTGTCAAAGAGGCACTCCCCGAACTTTTGTCCGTTTGTAATGTTATTCATCAGACCGGCGACCACTCAAAGTACAATGATTACGACCAGCTGGAGTCTATATATAAAGAAGTTGATAGGCTGGCAAACGGCGAATATCATTTAAGGAAGTTCGTGCTGGATGAAGAGATCGGAGAGGCGTTCAACAGAGCGAGTTTGGTCGTGTCCAGAGCAGGAGCGCACACAATCACCGAGCTTTTAGCGTTGGAAAAACCATGTGTTCTTATTCCTATACCTTGGGTGAGCCACGATGAACAAAAAGAAAATGCTTTGATACTCAAGAAGTACGGTCTTGCGGAAATATTGGAAGAAAAAGATCTGAATGAGGACACTTTTTTTTCTATAGTCCAGAAGGTGTTAGGCCATCTTCAGGACTATAAACTTAAAGATAGAGAAGCCGTTAAACTGGTGAACCTAAATGCTGCGGAAATAATTGCCGATGAAACGTTTAAACTTACGCAAAGAACCAACAAGTAGGCATACGCGCCCGGTACAGACCAGCGGAAACCAAATTCTACTTAATAAAATAAGGAGCCGGCGCAGGGGGATGAGAAATCCACGGGTGATCGCGAGAAAGTATAGGGTATTCCTTAAAATTGCAGTTGCGTTGTCGGGTTTATTTTTGATGGGTTATCTTTCCTACAAATATATTTATCTCAGTCCGAAATTTGCGGTCAGGACGGTTTCCATTGTAGGAGGAGGTAAGTTCGTTAATCTGCAGGATTTTAGGAACGTTTCGGAACAGAAGACGTTGGGACGAAGTATTTTTTCGGTGGATCCCAAGGAACTGGAGCGTTCTCTTAAGTCTAATTTTTTAGGTGCAAAAAATGTAGAAACATCTTTGGATTATCCGGATACGCTGGTGATTAAAGTGGAAGAAAGACTGCCTGTTGCCGTGGTGACCTCGGGAAAAAAGAACGCCGTTTACTACCTGATAGACAGCGAGGGATATATTTTAGGCGAAGTTTCGGACGAATTTATGAACCTTCCGAAGATAATTTACGAGGGCGACATGAGGGTAGGCTCGTTTTTGGACGACAGAGTCGTTCCTGTAAGCATTGAGATACTTTCGGAAATAGAGAAAGCCGGTTTGAATGTTAGCAGTATAAGTTTCCGCGAGAGGTATTCAAAGCTGTATCTAGGCGCCACCGAGGTCTATCTGAGCAACCTGAAGGGAATCGGAGAGTCTGTGCGGAAGCTCGAAAAACTGTATAAAAACCTGCTTCTCGAGGGAAAATCGGTAATAAAAATTGATTTACGATATGATAAAGTAATAGTATTATATGAGTAGCTTTTAACCACATTATGCCCAAAGAAAAGATAATAACAGGAATAGACGTAGGTTCGACCAAAGTGGGTACGACTATAGCTTCGGTGTCTGAATCAAGAGTTTCGGTGATAGGCGTTTCCGGAGAAGTTCCTTCTAAAGGTGTAAATAAAGGAAATGTGGTAGACATTGACAGCGCTGTTGAGGCAATAGCGGCCAGCATCGAGAAAGCCGAGCGCATGGCCGGAGTTTCCGTTTCCAGTGCTTTTGTGACCATAAACGGTAGCCACATTGAAACTTTGAATTCCCACGGTGTTGTAGCCGTATCCCCGAGTCAGACCAGCGAAATAAGCAAAGAAGATGTATCCCGCGTTATAGAGGCCGCACAAGCGGTTTCTTTACCCTCTACGAGGGAAGTCGTTCATGTCATTCCGAGGGATTTTTCTATAGATTCACAGGAAGGTATTAAAGATCCCGTCGGTATGTCGGGTGTGAGGCTTGAAGTCGAAACTAACATAATACACGGGGCGTCCATCGCCATGAGAAATATCGTTAAATGCGTAAATCAGGTAGGAGTGAACGTGGATGAAATGGTCTATGCGGGTCTTGCATCGGCCGAGGCTGTTCTTACTGATACCGAGAAAGAACTCGGAACATTATTGGTCGACATAGGTGGGGGAACTACCTCAATGATCGCATTTTTGGATGGAAGCCCGGTTCATTCCGCGGTTTTACCCATCGGCGGAAAATTGATCACCAGCGATCTGGCGATAGGACTCAGATCACGCTTGGAAGATGCGGAAAGAATTAAAATTAGATTGAGCAATGAAGCCGTTTTAGCAAAAAATACCGACGCTGTGCGTAAGGATGAAGATTTTGACGTCTCAGAGTTCGGGCTTGAAATAGATAGACTCCCCCGACAAATGCTTTATAAAATATTAGACGCCCGTCTTGAAGAAATATTCCGTCTCATCGCTTTGGAAGTGACAAAAGTTAATCTAAACGGCAAGCTTCCTGCAGGAGTTGTTGTCACGGGCGGTGGCGCTCTCACTGCAAACGTTGAAAGAAGCGCAAAAGTAAATTTGAAAATGCCCGTACGTTTGGGAATTCCCCGAGGAGTTACCGGATTAATAGACGAAATACAAGGTCCTTCATCTGCTGCCGGTGTCGGCGCTGTATTGTACGGTGTAAAGCTTTTCAGAGGCAGTCAGCTGTTGTCATTTGATGATAGACGGGGTAATATGAATAAAAGCTTTTCGAAGTTTGTTGACAAGTTAAAATCTTTCCTGCCCTAAAAATTTAAATACCAAAAATAAATTTGGTATAGTGTTGCAATGCAAGTTAAACCTGAGATAGAACGCTTTGCAAAAATACGTGTTGTCGGCGTCGGAGGTGCCGGCGGTAATGTAATTAACTCCATGATCGATTCAAATCAGATCAGGGGTGTTGAATTTATATCCATAAACACTGACGCGCAGGATCTTTCCATAAATAAGGCAGTTATAAAAATACCCATCGGTCAGGAACTTACACAGGGTTTGGGTGCGGGTTCTAATCCTGAAATAGGGCGGAAAGCTGCCGAAGAGTCCATTGATGTTATAAAAAGTAATCTTGAGGGGGCAAACATGGTTTTTATTACAGCCGGTCTTGGTGGCGGAACCGGTACGGGAGCGTCTCCTACGGTGGCGAGGATAGCTAAAGAGTCGGGCGCCCTTACTATTGGTGTTGTTACCAAACCATTTAACTTTGAAGGTATACAAAGAATGAGAGCTGCCGACAGAGGCATGATGGAGCTTAGAAAAGAAGTCGACGCCTTGATCACAATCCCAAACCAAAAACTTTTAGAGGTGGCAGATGAGGACATGTCCATTATAGAAGCCTTTAGATTGTCGGACAGTGTTTTAAATCAGGGTGTCCAGGGAATTTCGGATCTTATCGTTATGCCGGGGTTAATAAATGTTGATTTTGCCGACGTTAAAACAATTATGAAAGACGCCGGAACCGCGTTGATGGGAATCGGTATTGGTACTGGTGAAAACAGAGCTGAAGTGGCGGCCAAGGCGGCGATTTCTTCGCCGTTGCTGGAACAATCAGTAGAAGGAGCTAAAGGCATTCTGTTTAATATCTCGGGCGGACCGGATCTTACAATGAGAGAGGTAGATAGGGCGGCAAATATCATCCGGGGAATAGCGGGTGAAGAGGCGGACATAATATTCGGTACGTCGATAGACGACGAACTTACCGGTCAGCTAAAGATAACAGTTATTGCAACAGGATTCGAAGTACCGGAAGAGGATGATTCGATGGCCGGGTATGTGGAGAAACACTATGGCCAGGTGCAGAAAAAAGAAAAACCGGAAATACCTCTTCAGCAAAATATTCACCGTGAGCCCAAGATGGAAAGTCCCCCCGAAGAGAAAAAGCAACCGAAACTTCCTTCCGAAATGTGGAAACCTGATGATGCCGAAGATGAAGATTACGGTACAGGTTTCGATATTCCTACTTTTCTGAGACAGAAATAATTTAAAACGTGAATATCCTGCAACCGCAACGAAACAAAATTTACCCACCGCGCCGTAGCAACATATTTTCCGGATATTGCAACGGACATTCCTTGTATCAAGACTGATTTTTTGATTTGATTTAATTACTTTGTATTTATTTGAATAGACTTCTCGTGTTTCGGCAATCTTTGGTCAAGGCAGTGAGAGATTGCCGGCTCGTGAGATAAAAATAAACTTATGAGCAGTTTTCTCTACCGTGAGGATGAGTCGGTTTTTTCCAGGAATACGTCTATAGATTTTTCCGAAAACGCAAGAAAAATTCTTGAGAAGAGATATCTTCGAAGGGACGCCAATGGTGATGTTTCGGAAACGCCTGAAAGGATGTTCGAGCGCATCGCGGACGTAATGGCGGCGCCCGACAGACCTTACACCGATGCCGAAAGATCGCGCACAGAATTTTACAATTTACTATCTTCGAAAAAATTCTTTCCGAACTCTCCGACATTTACAGGTGCCGGTACGCCTCTCGGTCAGTTGGCCGCCTGTTTTGTGTTACCCATATCAGATGATCTCGGTAAAGAAAAAGATGGAATTTTTTCTACGCTCCGTGTTGCATCCTTGATACAGCAGAGTGGGGGAGGAAACGGATTTTCATTCTCACGCTTGAGACCAAAGGGTTCCAGGGTCGCTGCAAGTAATGGAATAGCTACGGGACCGGTAGGATTTTTAAAAGTATACGACGCGGCTTTTGGTGAAATAGCTCAGGGAGGTGTAAGACGCGGGGCAAACATGGGAGTTTTGCGTATCGATCACCCGGATATAAGAGAATTTATCGCGTGTAAATCGGTGGAAGGTAACGTCGCGAACTTCAATTTGTCTGTTGCTATTACCGATAGATTTATGGAGGCCGTAAAGAACGATACCACTTACGATCTGATCGATCCTCATACACTGAAGGTTACGGAATCCCCAAGGGCAAGGGAAATATTTGATCAGATAGTAGACAGCGCACACAGAAATGGTGAACCCGGTGTTCTATTTATCGACACCGCGAACAAAGAGAATCCTGTACCCCATTTGTATCAATTGGAGGCCACCAATCCCTGCGGAGAACAGTGGCTGGGGCCGTATGAGAACTGTTGTCTGGGTTCAATAAACCTGGCCGAACATTTAACTTTTGACGGAAAGCTTGACTGGGAAGAACTAAGAAAAAGTGTAGTTTCAGCAACCCGTTTTTTGGATAACGTAGTAGAAGCCAACAAATATATTCCTGCTGTACCCGAAATAAAAGAAGCGGCCATGGATGTCAGAAGGATAGGCTTAGGTTTCATGGCTTTGGCTGATGTCATGTACTCTTTGGGCATAAGGTATGGAAGTGAGGAAGGCCAGGAATTTGCGGCACAGGTCTCAGAGTTCATCAGATATTTTTCTATGAAAACGTCGGTTGAGCTGGCAAAAGAAAGAGGCTCGTTCAGAAAGATTCGCGGAAGCATATACGATCCTGAGAATCTAAAATGGACACCGCCCAAGCCACTCAAAGAGTACAAAAGGAACTTCGGGAGACCCTGGCTCGATTGGCCGTCTATTGTTGAGGGCATAAAAACTTACGGTATAAGAAACGGGGCTCAGGCAACTATCGCTCCGACCGGCACGATATCTACGGTTGCGGGTGTGGAGGGCTACGGGTGTGAGCCTGTTTTCGCCCTTGCCTACTATAGAAATGTTTACCAGTCCGCGGGAAATGAAGGAAAAATGACCTTAGCTTATGTTAGTCCGTTCTTCCAAAAGGCTCTCGACAACTTGAATTTATCTGAAGAAGTCAGAAAAGCCATAATTGATAAGGTAATCGAGTCCGGAACCTGCAAAAACATACTCGAATTACCCGAGAACGTAAGAAATACATTTGTCGTTTCTGCGGAAGTCACGCCGGAAGAGCACATAATGACCCAAGCGGCTATCCAGGCATTTGTTGACAATTCTATCTCAAAGACCTGCAACTTCCCCGAGGGGGCAACCAAAGAGGACGTAGCCAAGGTTTATATGATGGGCTGGGAAACAGGATGCAAGGGTCTCACTGTTTATGTAACGGGTAGTAGACAGGAAGTAGTACTTGAAACTAAGTCCACAAAAGAACAGAAAGAGGGCAAAGAAACGGCCGGATTTGTTAATAAAGAGATTCTTTTAACAGATAAGGACAGGCCGTCCGAAGAGGTGACGATAAGGCGTGGCTATAAGCTAAGTGGATCGACGTACAAGATGATAACTCCGCAGGGCAAGGCGTTTATAACAATAAATAAAAACATGGAAGGCAGACCGTTGGAGGTGTTCCTGAATGTGGGAAAAGCCGGCAGTGATGTCGCGGCGTTAGCCGAAGGTCTGGGCAGATTATTGTCCGGATGGCTCCGTATGCCTCAGTACAGCCTTGAGGTAGTTAGAGAAATAATAGTTCAGTTGGCGGGAATCGGCGGCTCAAAATCCATAGGTTTCGGTAAAAACAGGGTAAGTTCCTTACCCGACGCTGTCGCCAAGGTTTTAGCCGAAGAATTTGGTTTTACCGTAAAGGAAAACGGAACCAAAAACCCTGAAGAGAGTGCCGAATCAACCGAGGTAACAGAAGCTCGGGATGAAGAAAAAACCTCACTCCCCCACTCATTTTCCAATACGGATATGTGCCCGGAATGCGGGAATTACACTCTTGTGCTGGAGGAGGGGTGCGCGAAGTGCTACCAGTGCGGATTTAGCAGGTGTTAGTGGTATCATCTTCTATATGAAGCTTTATACAAAGGAAGGTGACACCGGAACTTCTGCTTTACTCGGTTCCACAAGACGTATGCCCAAATCGAGGCCTGTTTTTGAGATCTTGGGGCTTGTCGACGAGGTAAACGCCACACTTGGCTGTGCTTTGGTGACGCTCAAAAAATCCCGCGAAACTACGTTATTGTTATCAATCCAGGAAGATATATTTCTCATAGGCTCTTATGTCGCCGGGCTTAAGGTTTCTTCCGCAGATAAAGCGGAGTGGGCTGAAAAAGTGAAGGACTTGGAGGACAGAATAGACGCGTACTCGGCAAAACTACCCCCTTTAAAAGCTTTTATACTACCCGGAGGATCAGAAGCCGCGTCCCACATGCATCTGGCGAGGGTAAAGGCCCGTGCTTTAGAGAGAAATCTTGTGGCTTATACCGGAAAGAACTCCCTGAAATTTCTTCTGCCTTATATAAATAGACTGTCTGACCTGCTGTTCGTTTTGGCACGGTATGTGAATATGAAACTTGGTAAAGAAGAAAAACTTTGGAGGCTTAAATGATAAGTAAAACCTATATATTCTTTCTAATTGTGCTCGTGTTTATAATGACGGCCTTGGTTGGGTTTTTAGTCTACAGGGCGCACGCGAACGATGTTTTCTTCTCGGAACAGGAATCTTCAGAAGTGGTTGAAATCTGATAAAATTCTTTTGTTTTATGGATAAAAAAGAGAACTCAAATCAAAATATAACAATTCCCCAGATGGAGGAGGAAACTTTGAGCTACTGGCTTGAAAATAAGATATTTGAAAGATCGGTAGAAAAAAATCCCAAAGAAAACTTATATGTGTTTTACGACGGACCCCCTTTTATCTCCGGGCTTCCGCATTACGGTCATCTTCTTGGTTCTATAGCCAAGGACATTGTGCCCCGATACTGGACTATGAAAGGCAAAAGAGTTGAGAGGGTCTGGGGCTGGGATGCGCATGGTTTAACTGTAGAAAATAAAGTACAGAAAAAGTTCGGGATTAAGAACAGACGCGATATCGAAAAATTCGGTTTGGAAAGGTTCACGCAGGAGTGCTACAACTACACCCGCGAAACCTCGGCCGAGTGGGACTGGTACGTGAACAAGATCGGACGCTGGGTGGATATTAAAAACGCGTACAGAACGACCGATCAAAACTATATGGAGTCCGTAATGTGGACTTTCAAACAGCTTTACGACAAAGGACTTGTGTACGAAGGAATCCGCACATCTCTGTACTGCACGAAATGTGGAACCCCGGTATCAAACTTCGAGATCGCGATGGACAATTCTTACAAAGATGTGGAGGATCCCGCTATTACGGTTAAATTTAAAATAAGAACAGACGGTGAATTTAAAAATGCGTTTGCTTTAGCGTGGACAACAACTCCCTGGACAATCCCATCCAACCGCGCCTTGGTCGTGGACAAAGACGCCGACTACACTCTTGTTGAGAGTGACGGTTCCCGTTATATTACCGCGGAAGCCCGTAACGACAACGTTTTCTCAGGCCGGGAATTTAAAGTACTTAAAAAAATAAAAGGCGCGGACCTGGTAGGTTTAAAATACGAGCCTCCGTTCAGATTTTATTCATCAAAAGAAGGTGAGTTTGAAATATATCATTACGAAGGAATGGTAAGCATGGAAGAAGGCACCGGCATAGTTCACAGTGCTCCGGGTTTCGGAGAGATCGACTCCGAAATGGGAAAACACTTTGGTCTGACTCTTATGCTGACGATAGATGACGAGGGAAAGTTTTTACCCGGCACGGAACAAGAAAATCCATATACAGGAGTTTTTTATAAAGACGCCGACCCATTACTCATAAACGACATGATTACAGCGAACCTGCTATTTAAAAGCGAAAAGATTGTGCACAGATTTCCGTATCACGATAGATGCGATACCTTACTTATACAGAGGGCTCAGCAAAGCTGGTTTATCGATGTGAATTCTCTCAAACCCAGGATGACCGAACTTAACGAGAGAATAAATTGGATACCCGAACATCTGAAACACGGAAGGTTCGGACAGAATATTCAACAACAGCCCGACTGGTGTATCTCCAGAAACAGGTATTGGGCAACACCAATGCCGGTTTGGGAATCGGAAGATGGAGACAGGATAGTAGTCTCTTCGGTGAAAGAAATCGAAGAGCTTTCCGGTCAGAAAGTTGAGGATCTACACCGGCCCTATATCGACAAAATAATTATCAAAAAGGACGGCAAGGAATATAAGCGCCGTTTAGAAGTGCTGGACTCCTGGCTCGAGGCCGGATCGATGCCGTGGGCTCAGATACACTATCCGTTCGAGAACAAGGAAAAATTCGAGACCAACTATCCGGGTGATTACATTGTCGAGTACATTGCTCAGGTTAGGGCGTGGTTCAATGTGATGCACATACTCTCGACGGCGGTGTTTGATTCAAATTCTTTCAAAAATGTAATTTCCACCGGAGTAATGGCAGGATCCGACGGAAGAAAAATGAGCAAGACATTTAACAATTACACGGATCCCCGTCAGGTACTTCAGGATTATGGTGGGGATGCGCTCAGACTTTACTTAATGGGTTCACCACTTATGATAGGGGACAATGCAAACTTCGAAGAATCGGAGTTAAGGACAAAATTACGTAATGTTCTGAACCCTCTTTGGAACTCCCTAAAGTATTTTCAGATGTACGCAGCGGTCTTTAATTGGAAAAATTCGGAAGTTACAAAACCGGAACACATTTTGGATACCTGGATAACCGCACGTTTGCACGAGGTAATAAAAACAATCTCGACCGGTATGGAAGAGTATCGTGTTCCTGTGGCAGTGCGGGCAGTGGAAGAATTCGTGGACGATCTTTCAAGATGGTATGTTAGAAGGTCCCGCGACAGAATATCAGCCGGAGATAAAGGTGCGTTAAGTACTCTATATACAGTACTGTTTGAATTTTCCAGGGCATCTGCTCCCGTAATTCCTTTCATGTCCGAAAATATTTACAGAATCCTCAGGGTATTTTCGGTTGGGGACACCCCGGAATCAGTTCATCTCGAGCAATTCCCCGGATACGACAACGACTTTATATTGTCAAACCAAGGTTTGCTGGAGAATATGAAGAAGGTCAGGGATTTGGTTTCATACGGTCTTTCGATACGGAGCGAGAAGAAGATCTCGGTACGTCAGCCGCTTTCCTCCGTTGCGGCCTCGGGCGTTGATAAAGTCCCTCAGGAACTTTCCGTGCTGATACTGGATGAACTCAATGTTAAGGAGATTCAGTACGTGACCGAGGTGCCGGCAGCGTACGCTTCGGTGTCCTTCAATAATATTAATGTAGGGCTGGATACAAATATTACCGATGAGTTGAAATACGAAGGGCTGTCCAGGGATTTTGTCAGAAAAATACAGGAAATGAGAAAAGAAGCCGGGTTAAAAGTCGGAGACATTATCGAAATTACATATCCTTCGGACCCGGATACAGCAAAAGTCATCGAACTTTACGGAGAAGAGATATCTAAAAAAATACAGGCTTCAAATCTTACGGCCGGACCGGATTTTACGGTCCGAAAAGTTAACTAATTGTGTTATAGTTATAGATATGCAAGATGTTTACCTGTCACTTAATAACAATATCCTCAGACTCACATATATCGGTAAAGAAGGTTTAAAAACATATTCCGCTAAGTTGACCGAAGATGTTGTTTCAGATACAAAAATATTAGATACCCAACGTTATGCTGATGAAGTTAAAAACGGTATTGCTCAGTTAACAAAGATCTCTCCCGCAAAATTAGAACTTACCGTTATAACTGAGCCGGAGGACACGATCTTAAGATTTATAATGGTAAACAAGCGCGATGGCGACAAGCAGGAACAATTGCTAAACGATATGAAAGCCAAGATCACTGATGCACCTTTAGACGACCTTTATTTTTCGTATCAGAAAATCGCCCCGTTTCTGTATCAGTTCATCGGTGTGAGAAAACCATACATGGACAACTTGCTGGAACTGGCTACTGTCGTAGGTATTTCACTCAAAAATGTCGTTCCGTGGCTTATCTTAATGCCGAAGTACGTGGGAACCAATGATCCGGCGGTATTCATATGCCGTGTGGATGGAAGTCACGCTATGGCCTTGTCCGAACTTAATGGAATATTCTACAGTGGCGTCAGCAACAAAGAAGTTACGGCCGACCAGCTTGAAAGTTTTGTAGCCGACCTTT